>NZ_JBCNBW010000057.1:0-66702 GCF_050478865.1 Aeribacillus pallidus
TCCAATTGAGCTACGGGCGCACAACTTCTATGCGGTCGAGAGGACTTGAACCTCCACGGGGTTAACCCCCACTAGGCCCTCAACCTAGCGCGTCTGCCATTCCGCCACGACCGCTCATTAACAGCGACAAACTCTATTATACATTGTAATCAAAGAATGTCAACTACTTTTAAAAAATTTTTAAGTGCGGGTGGAGGGACTTGAACCCCCACGCCTTGCGGCGCCAGATCCTAAGTCTGGTGCGTCTGCCAATTCCGCCACACCCGCATAAAACTGGTGAGCCATGGAGGACTCGAACCTCCGACCCTCTGATTAAAAGTCAGATGCTCTACCGACTGAGCTAATGGCTCAAATATATTGTTGGTTATCATTAAATTCTCAAAGTCGATGTCCCGCTCTCAGTAAGTTCATTCAAGTTGTAGTTCGAGCGGTACAACTCGCAGCTTTTATTGACGCCCCACTCTCAGAAAGTTTTCTCAAGATGCGGCTCGAGTGGTGCGCTCGATGTAACGCTACGATGTCTATTCATTCGTGCTCTACCGACTGAGCTAATGGCTCAATTATTATAATTGGCTGGGCTAGCTGGATTCGAACCAGCGCATCACGGAGTCAAAGTCCGTTGCCTTACCGCTTGGCTATAGCCCAACACTTAAAAATACTTATAAAATAAATGGCGGTCCCGACGGGAATCGAACCCGCGATCTCCTGCGTGACAGGCAGGCATGTTAACCGCTACACCACGGGACCATAAAAGAAAGAAGGATTTCTCCTTCTGTATAAAAATATGAATGACCCGTACGGGATTCGAACCCGTGTTACCGCCGTGAAAGGGCGGTGTCTTAACCACTTGACCAACGGGCCAAAATTTTAGCTTTGGTTCCTCACATGGCGGAGAAGGCGGGATTTGAACCCGCGCGCCGGAACAATCCGACCTAACGGTTTAGCAAACCGTCCTCTTCAGCCACTTGAGTACTTCCCCAAAGATGGCTCCGCAGGCAGGATTCGAACCTGCGACCGTTCGGTTAACAGCCGAATGCTCTACCACTGAGCTACTGCGGAACGAGGTTATTAATGCTTTCGACTCTTTAAATTATATTTACACAACCTAAGCCTGTCAACTACTTTTTTACTTTTTCTCGTCAGGATTTTTTTATATCGGTATAGAAATTTATCACACAATCATATGTATGTCAACGATCTATTTTCATAATCTTTCCTCTACACTTTCCACAAACAAAGCGGTTTGTATTCACTCTTCTTTTCCTATGAAACAATGTGTGACATTCTGTGCATTGATAAACTTGTATTTTTTTTACAGAAATTTTGGCCGATTGAAGCGGAGTACAATATCGAGGTGCACCAACTTGGTGAAGCAATTCTTTAAAATCACGATCTCGGTGCCGATACCCTTTCCCTTCTAAATGTAAATGATAATGACAAAGCTCATGTTTAATAATACCAATTAGTTCATCTAGTCCATACTCCTCATAATATGTTCGGTTAATTTCAATATTATGAGTAGCTAATAAGTACCGTCCACCTGTTGTGCGTAATCGGGGATTAAATGTTGCTTGATGATTAAAAGTTTTTCCGAAGTAAGTTTTGGAAATCGTTTCAACTAATTGTTGTAACTCTTCGTTCGTCATATACATATCCCTTTCCCAAAAGTTTGAACGGAACAAGCTTTCAAGACATAAATTAATAATTAACTGGGCAGATAAACGAGGAGGTATAACAGATGCCTACTTGGTTTCAAAATCAAATTCGGCGCGCATTTTTTGAAAAAAATCGATACCAAATTAAGTTATTAAATCAATGCTGGTATTATTATAGAAGAAAACACTGCTCATAAAAAGCAGCGTTTTCTTCTTATTGTTCGTTTGGTGGCAACATTGTTAAGGCTACACGCTCTTTTTGTTTATCTACATCTAACACCCAAACGGTGACAACATCCCCAACAGAAACTACATCAAGCGGATGCTTTACAAATCCTTTTTTCAATTTGGATATGTGCACTAACCCATCATTTTTCAATCCGACGTCTACGAATGCTCCGAAATCGACCACATTGCGAACTGTTCCTTGTAATTCCATACCAACTGTTAAATCATCTAATGTTAATACATCTTTCTTTAAGAGCGGTTTTGGCAGTTCATCCCGTGGGTCACGTTCTGGTTTTAGTAACGCTTCTACAATATCTTTTACCGTATGAATTCCGAGTTCAAGTTCATCGGCTAGTTGCTCTACTGAATAGGAAGAAAGAGCATGTTGTAATTTTTCTGAACCGAGATCAGCTGTTGTGCAATCTAGCTTCGTTAACAATTTTCTTACCACTTCATAATTTTCAGGGTGAATCGGTGTTCGGTCCAACGGCTCCTCACCATCAATGATGCGTAAAAAGCCAATACATTGTTCAAATGTTTTTGCCCCTAACCGTGGGATTGTTTTCAGTTGATTACGATTCGTAAATTTCCCGTTTTCTTCTCGATGCTTCACAATATTGTTAGCTACTGATTTGGATAAACCTGCGACGTATTGTAATAGAGATGGAGAGGCGGTATTAACATTGACTCCTACTTGGTTAACGACAGTCTCGACAACGAACGTTAGGGATTCAGATAATTTTTTTTGTGAGACATCATGCTGATATTGACCTACCCCAACCGATTTTGGATCAATTTTTACTAATTCCGCTAGCGGATCTTGCAGACGGCGAGCAATTGACACCGCACTTCTTTCTTCTACCTGTAAAGTCGGGAATTCTTCCCGGGCTAATTCAGAAGCTGAGTACACACTGGCCCCCGCTTCGTTGACAATTAAATAATAAATATCATCCCCGATTTGCTTTAATACATCTGCAACAAATTGCTCGGTTTCTCGAGAAGCGGTTCCGTTTCCGATAGCGATTACTTTCACTTGATAAGATTTAATCACGTGTTGTAATTTTTCGACCGCTTCTTCGACTTTTGCTTTTGGTGGATGCGGATAAATAACATCAATATGTAACAATTTTCCTGTTTCATCCACAACGGCTAATTTACACCCTGTTCGATAAGCTGGGTCAATTCCTAATACAATATTTCCTTTAATCGGTGGTTGAAGTAATAATTTTTTCAAGTTCTCCGCGAAAATGTGGATGGCTTGATCTTCCGCTTTCTCGGTTAACTCATTACGGATGTCGCGCTCGATGGATGGCTGAATTAACCGTTTATATCCATCAACAATCGCTTCTTGCACATAAGGTGTAGCTGATGATTGATCATTTTTAACAAAGCGCTGTTGTAATTCATGGATAATAGCCTCGGTATTAGGACGAATCGAAACTTTTAACACGTCTTCTTTTTCACCACGATTTAATGCCAAAATCCGATGTGGCACAATTTTTGCCACTGGTTCTTCATAGTCGTAATACATTTCGTACACTTTTTTCTCATCGATTTCTTCATTTTTCACCGTAGAATGAATGGTACCATGGCGATACGTATGATCCCGAATCCATTGCCGAACGGATGCATCATCGGAAATCCATTCCGCAATAATATCTTGCGCCCCTTGAATGGCATCCTCGATGGAAACCAATTCTTTTTCTTCATTCAAAAAGAGCTTTGCTTTTTCGTGAATATCTTCATTGGTCGAAAACGTCATCATCCATTGAGCAAATGGTTCCAATCCTTTTTCTTTCGCGATTGTTGCTTTTGTCCGCCGTTTTTGCTTAAACGGTCGGTATAAATCTTCAACTTCCTGTAGCTTTCCAGCACGTTCAATTTGCTTACGAAGTTCATCAGTGAGCTTTCCTTGTTCTTCAATAAGACGAAGAACTTCATTTTTTCGCTCTTCTAAATGAAGCAAGTAGTGAAAGCGATCGGCGATTGATTTAATTTGTACTTCGTCTAGCGCCCCGGTCATTTCTTTTCGGTAACGAGCAATAAATGGTATGGTATTCCCTTCTTCTAAAAGAGTAATAACACTTTGAACGCTTTTTTCAGATAGCTTTAACTCTTTCGCTACTTGTTTTAACAACTCACTTTTTACATCTACTGTTACTTCCACATTCGTTCCTCCAACACTTCGTATTCTTATCCATTTTATCACATGATTCCCAAACTGCTTAAAAAAGAAAAAAGCTTGCTCATTGCAAGCCTCTATTCCCGCTTGCTAAATTCTTATTTCATTGATGCCCTTTCCTTTGTTAGTTGATCACAATAAATAGCATTTTGTAATTTTTTAATAACCTTTCGGTGAAGTCGTGATACATGCATTTGGGAGATTCCTAATCGTTCTCCCGTTTCTTTCTGACTTAAATTTTCAATAAACGTATAATGTATAATAAGTCGCTCACGCTCGTCTAAAATCGGCAACACTTGTTCTAAAACGATACGTTGCGTGACTTTTTCATACCCTTCATCTTGTTTTCCTACCACATCTAACAACGTGACCGCATTACCGTCTGAATCAGGTTCAATGACATGATCGACAGATAACGCTTGATAGCTTTTTCCCATTTCCATCACTTCAAGTACTTCTTCTTCACTAACTTGTAATTCTTCAGCAATTTCTTCAATTTTCGGCGAACGTTGTAGCTCAATTGTTAACCGTTCAACCATTGATTTAATTTTCGGGCCTAATTCTTTTATTTTACGAGGGACGTGAACACTCCACGTTTTATCACGTAAATACCGTTTAATTTCGCCGATGATAGTCGGAATGGCGAACGCCTCAAAGCTCTTCCCAACAGAAGGGTCAAAACGTTGAATCGCTCCCAGTAGTCCAACCATTCCTACTTGGGCAATATCTTCTTGATACGATTTACCGTTGGAATACTTTCTCGCAATGGCTTCCACCATCGTTTTATAATGCATAACAACTCGATTTTGTGCTTCTTCATCACCATACTGTTGGTACTTAATAATCCAACTATTAATCTCCTCTTTTGTTGGTTGTTTAGGTTGAGATGGTTTTGGCATTCCTCTCCACCTTTTCAGCATACTTTTCCCCTGAATTTTGGTAATTAGATAATATTAAGTCAATAAATTCATGACTTGTACTCATAAATACTTGATCAGATAAAACTGGCACGATCCGATCTTTGGCTTGTTGCTTTAGGAGTTCTCTCCATTCTTGAACGATATTCTCTTTTTCTGATTGAAGATATTGTATGATTTGGTCGTTCATTTTTGCTTTCACCCCATTTTAACATAGTCTTTTTGCCGGACTGCAAATATACCTTGTTGATCTTTTATTGTAAAAAGATGAAGTGTCGTGAGATTTTGTACCTTCAAATTTGGATTTCCAGAAAAATCGTCATTTTCCTGCAAGAATTTTCTATTTGGTTATTAGATATATTCATCCTTTATTTCTATACACTTGTTGACATAAAACGAAACTTAGAAAAATAAACAATTATGTATGATTGTAAAGCATCCTAAAATTAAAGAATAAAAATAAAAAAGCTATTGGAATTGAGTCCAATAGCTTTTTTATCCTATTATTAAAATTCGATAAGACCAAGACTTATTTGTAACGCTTCGTCCACTTTTTCCATCATTTCATCGTCTAGATGGGTAATCTTATCGGTTAAACGTTGTTTATCAATTGTCCGGATTTGCTCTAGCAGGATAACGGAATCTCGCTCAAAGCCGTAACGCTCTGCATCGATTTCCACATGAGTAGGCAGCTTCGCTTTTTGGATTTGCGCTGTAATGGCAGCGACTATGACCGTCGGACTAAATCGGTTACCGATGTCATTTTGTATTACTAGCACAGGACGGACACCGCCTTGCTCTGAACCAACCACCGGGGATAGGTCTGCGAAGTACACGTCACCACGCTTGACAATCAAAGGATTATCCTCCGCTTACTAATCGTTCTACTGTGTGTTCTGCCTCATATTCAGCTTGAATCGCTTCGGAAGCAATGGCTAAATTGATTTTGGCCATTTCCATATACCCGCGTCTCATCGTTTCACGAATTTGTCTCTTTTTACGTTCGCGTAAGTACATTTTTGTGGCACGATAAATAAACTCGCTCCGATTCACGTTTTCCTGTTCTGCATAGCCATCCAGCTCTGATAGTAGCTGTTTAGGCAAACGAATTAAAATTTCTGTTGTTGTACTGGATTCAGACACAGAATACACCTCCACCATCACTACACACCGTATATACACTACCAACTCTAATAATATCATCAATCATAACCGATGCAAAGAGAATTCAGCAATTCTTCACTATTATCGTCAAACACTTTACAATTTTATGCATCATCTTTCCATGAATTCTACTTTTCATGAAGATTTCTTAAATTCCCCAATGAAAAAAGATAATTTTTGATTTCCTCATACTGCCCTTGTCGAACGAATACTCGCGGGACTCTTGCTGAAATCATACAAGGGACTTCGTAGTTAATGGTGTCAAGTTTTTGAGCAATTTCGTCCACGGTAATTTTTTCGTTCCCTTGTTTCCCTATTAAGGTCACCTTTGTACCGATAGGCATTTCATACGGGAGTTTGATCATGCATTGATCCATACAAATTCTTCCTACAATCGGAGCTCGTTTTCCTTCCACTAACACTTCTTGACCTTGTAACTTGCGGATCCAGCCGTCAGCGTAACCAATCGGGAGCGTGCCAATCCATTCGTCTTCTTGAGCCGTATACGTAGCTCCATAACTTATCGATTCGCCTTTTTTAATTTTTTTTACTTGCACGAGACGGGTATGAAGTGAAAAAACTTCTGTTAACGGAAACGGCAACTTATTGACCATTGCTAATGAAGGGGTCAAGCCATACATTGCTATCCCCAGGCGGATCATATTCCAGTAGTGGGTTTGATAACGCATAGCAGCTGCACTGTTCGCCATATGAACAAAAGGTGGTCGTTGCTTGAGCGCGGTTAACATTTGTTCAAAGCGAAGCATTTGTTGTTGGACATATTCTTGGTTCGTCTCATCGGCTGTCGCAAAATGAGAGAAGATGCCTTCCCAAATAAATTCGTCGTTTTTTTCTACGTACTCAACTAACGCATTTAGTTCTTTTTCATTACGGACGCCAATTCTACCCATTCCAGTATCACACTTAATATGGATACGAACTCGATCCCCTTTTTTTAAGTGCGCTTTCGCTTGTTGTAACCATTGCAAGGAAAAAACCGTTAAAGATATATCGTTTTTTGCAGCTATTTCCACATCTTCTGGGCGACTCGCTCCAAGAACAAGGATGGGAGCCGTAATACCTTTCCATCTTAACGCAAGAGCTTCATCTAAAATGGCTACTGCTAGCTGAGTGGCTCCAGCCTCCAGCGCTGTTTTGGCTACTTGGACATCACCATGTCCATATGCATTTGCTTTTACGACAGCCATTACCTGTACGTTAGAAGGAAGGTAGTTTATCATCTTTTGTACATTTTCATACAACGAATCTAACTGTATTTCAGCCCACGTATCTCTGTAAAATGGTTGTTTCAACAATTTTCACTTCCTTCTAATTGATGCATAGTATAAAAAGAAATTGTTCATTTTTAGGTACATATCTATCGTTTAGTGGTAGAATTTTTAATATTATTTTATGGAGAAACTCATTCATTGACAATCTTCTTCAAGTTATCATTGTCACTTCCCTCCTTTTTTACTCGTTTTCTTTAAGGCTCTGTTATATGTCATTGTTGATTTTTAGCAAGTTATTCACACGGCGGCGACTCCAGCGGGAACAAGAAGCCGCAAGACTCATACTTGATCGTAGCGAGGGAAGCGGCTTGCACCTTGCCCACGGAAAGCATCCGCCACAAGCGTAATGTAAAAATATCAACAGTATCGTTTAACAGACATTCATGCCAATTGCCATTGGCATATCGATGAATAAAATAACAGCAAAAGTTATCCACAGTTATTTTAGGGTAGAGCCTTCTTTAAAAAACAATATTTATCTAGGTTTCGAATAACGAGTGATTACAGACGCGTTAAACACCTTTGAGAACACTTTAGGTGATCTTGTAAACACTTTATACTATTTCGGACTCATACCTCCCGAATTCGGCTGAACATTCTCAAAGAAAAAACAGGCCCCTTTTCGAGCCTGCTTTTTAGAATGTGTTTATTTGACCATATCACCTTGTACGGATTTCGCTAACATCACCATCTCTTCTGGTGATAAGTCGGTTGAGGCTAACATATATTCGACCCCATCGTGCATCCACGTAATGGAGTGGTCGTTCATAGCACCAATGGTAAACCCAAGATCGACCATTTTTCCGTTCACTACAGTAGATACAGTCGCTGCAGGCATAACCTCTACCTTTTGCTGAACTATAGTGAAAGATTTTTCTCCACCGTACGTGAGAACGACTCGTTTACCGTTTTCTGTTACGACCTCCTTCTCATCGACGAGAGTAACTCCTGGAAGTTCAGCCATCGGATATTTCACCGTAAATTGATTGTCGTTTTCATTCGTTGATACCGGAATTTCTAATTGCGCACCAGTCATATTTTTCTTCGTATCAAAGGCGTCTTTATCAAACTTTACGTCGAACGATACTTCAGAAAATTTAACAGTAACTAGCGTGTTTCGGTCTGGATCCATTACTTTTACACTTTTCGGAGACAAATCCTTTTTATTAAACGTAATTTCTTGATAAGGTAACATTTTCGTATCTTGGTAGCGCGTCTTCGTTTCAAATACATAGTTTTCTTTTGTTTCTTTAAATTTCGCATTCGGATCTTCTAATATATCTTTCACTAACGACTCGTATAAGTACGCTTGACTTGTATTTTCTGGCCAATCGCTTTGGAACTTATAGCTTTTGTTTAGCGCTGGTGTTAATACATAGACACCGCTGTCATTTTTTAAGATCATTTGACTCTCGCTTTTACCTTCATGTTTTAAATTTACCCGATAATATTCGGGTTTATTGTGCCACACTTCGATGTCATACGTTTGGGGGTCCATTCCCATTTTTAACGTCATTTTTGCTTTTGCTTTATAGCTCGTATACTTTTCAACTTTCTTCGTTAAATGCTCCACGACTTCTTCCTGAGATTTTGAACCACATGCCGAAAGTGCCAGCACTGTTAATACCGAAACAACGAACAGCCAGACCGATTTTCTCATACATTCAACCCCTTTTAATGTCTCATTTAAACGTCACGAAGAGATGACAAGGAGAAATCATTTTTGGAAAAGGAACTGAACCTATTGGTGGAGAACTATATGGTGTGGTTAAAAATCTTTCCTAACAACGAACATACTCTTTACTACTGGTGATCACCCAGTTTCCTTTAATGCCTAATCTCCTTGTACTTTGTCTCTCCTATTGCATTAAGAATATATGAGACAACCAAAGGGAGTATGTCTAAATTTCGTGAACGTCTCGTAAAATGGTGGATAAGTTATATTTCTTCAATGACCACTTGAGCCACGGCATATTCTATACTATGGGAGATGGATACGTGGACAATGTATTCATTATATGGAATATAAGGTTTTCCTTTTTCATCTTTTATAATTTCAATATCTTGAAATGAGAGTTCGGTTCCAATTCCCGTGCCCAACGCTTTAGCAAACGCTTCTTTCGCTGCAAAACGTCCGGCTAAAAACTCTAACTGACGTCGTTCAGAAAGTTGATGGAATTGTTCTTGTTCAGCCGGTGTTAACACTCGCTCAATAAATTTTGGCTGTCTTTTAAAGACGGATTGAATTCGAGAAAACTCGATAATGTCAATCCCAATTCCTTTGATCATTCGGTTCACCTTCTTTATACGTTTTTTTAGTATCTATTCATATTGTACAATATGGTTATATTCAATACTTAGTAGGCCAATTGTAGTTGATTCGGAGGTTGAAAAGATGTTTGTTCGAACCGAAAGTTTTTCGGAATTTATTAAGCTCTACCCCGTGATTACGATTTTGGTTGCAGTTCATCTGCTTCTTTATATCATCACAAATACACCCTTTTTCCCAACTCAAGAACTATTCGCTCTTTTGTCAGGTGTAAACGTTTACATTGCTGATGGGGAAGTGTGGCGTTTAGTCACCCCTATATTTTTACATAGTGGTTTTGCACATGTTTTATTTAATAGTTTTTCATTAATTCTTTTTGGTCCTGCCTTAGAACGGTTATTAGGTAAAGGGAAATTTTTATTTCTTTATTTGATTAGTGGTGTATTAGCCAATATTGCTACATTTTTTCTCCAACCGTTAACGTATATTCACGTCGGATCAAGCGGAGCCATCTTTGGATTATTTGGTTATTACATATCCGTTGTCTTACTCCAAAAAAGTTGGTTTGCTCGGGAAGTATCCCAAGTCGTAATTCCCATTGTGATTATTGGTAGCATCATGACGTTTTTCCAATCAGGAGTCAATATCACGGCCCATATGTCTGGATTACTCGCTGGCTTCGGTATCGGCTGGTTTTGGAATAAAAAGTAAGTTATTAATAAAGCTGACTCTTCTCTCGTATTGAAGAGTCAGCTTTTTTGTTCATCGCCTATCTTAAAGTGGGGCTCTTCAAGCTTGTACTCCGGGTGTTCTTTTCTCGGACGGTACCATTCATAAACATAAAAACCGTCCTCCATCTCCATATCGACGACTTTTCCAACTTCCGCTAAAACTCCAGAACGGATGGTTGACGTTACACTGACAAGCTCTTTCCGTCGTTGTAGCCATCCTTGTTTCAGCTCCATCGACTGAATACGATTTTTTTTCATGAAAAAAGTTTGGCGAGCGAGCACCCTTGAGCGAGTGGTTAGTTGGGTTGCCGTTACGTGCCATCCAGCATCTTTATACTTTATATACCCAAAGCCCCCTGCTAGAACAAGAAGTAGCAGAGAAAATAGACCATAAGGCCAAAAAATAGTTGATAATGCAATTACAAAAGGCACGGTTTTGAACGCTTCGCGGATCATATACCGTCTTTTTGCTTTCACGGATACTGCCTGTAACGGAACGTCAAACTCGTAATCCGGCAATAATTGTTGTAAAATCGGTACGACTCGTTTTTTATGAATAAACGGTAAAATCATCACCTTTTCAGTTTGATCTTTTTCATTTCCTTCCCCACCAGCGCTTTCGAGCTTCACTGAAGTAAATCCGAAAGGCTGTCGGAGAATTCCTTCAACAAAAACTACTCCTTGTACCCGCTCAATCGGGATGGTAATTGAAACTTTTTCTAATAAACCTCTAGAGATAATGACGTCATTTCGTTCTTTTTTAACGGTAAAATTCCCATATTTAAGAAAGGTTAGGACAATTCCAAACGCCCATGCACTGACCAATCCTAAAATAGAAATAATCGCGAGTATTACAAGCCCGCTGCGAACCAACTGCTCTAACTCATCGTACAACCAATCTAATGGAAGAAATTGTTCCACCTGGGTGTATAAAGCAAAAAAAGCGGAAAGAATCACCCCAATTGCACTTGATGTACTCGCCATAATTAAAAGCTCTTTTGGTGTCATTTGATACACGATCGTTGAATCGTTTTCAAGTTTTTTAGTTTCTTCTCCTGTATTCGTTTCCGATTGAGCATGCTCTTTTTGAGAAGCAATGATACGTTGTAATTCCTCCGCATCTGCTTTTGTAATGGCTGTTAGCTCTGCTTCCGCTTCAGCTCCAGCACTAGCGGTTTCGATTTTTACTTTTACTAATCCAAACGGTCGATGTAAAATCCCTTCCGTATAACTTAAACTTTGAATCCGTTCTAACGGAATGTACCTTTTAGTTCGAATAATCGCCCCTGATTCAATTCGGATTTCTCCCTCTTCTACTCGATATGTAAACCGAAGCCATTTTAAAATGCCGCTTGCAAACACAAATACAATAATGGCCATGGACGCCCAAAACGAAATTTTATCCCATGTTGTTCCATCTTCTCCGACAAAAAGAAAAAACAAAATAGGAATAATAAGCTCTTTTAACATTTTTAATAATTCATAAACAGCTGAAATCGGATGTAAACGTTTCGTGCTAGACATCTTCTTTCGCCACCCTTGCCAGCATAGAAATCGTATGTCGAAGTTCATCCGCTTCTTTAATATCGAGTGCGGGAATTTCATGAACCGTTGCTGCAGTTGATATTAACACCGTTGCTAAGTCGTATTTTCGTAAAATCGGGCCTTGAACAGTATCAACATGTTGGACGCGAACCATGGGGACTATTGTGCGACTAATGATAAAGACACCACGTTGAATTTCAATTTCATGGTCTCTTACTTCATAACGCCATCGCTTCCACCGTAATTTTGGAAATAAAAAAACAGCAAGAATGGTATAAAGAAAGGCGATGATAAGCGCAATTCCACTAATCCATAGCGGCCATTGGAAAATATAATACATGGCAAGAAGCCCGCCAAATACTACCCATGGAATCAATGCGGAAAAAGCATTGGAAATTCGCCAAACGTTCAATGCTTTCGTCGAAATTCGATTGGTTGGTTCTCCTCTCACATCCATACTCCTCACTTTCCTTGACTAACTTTGACGCTTCTTCTATTTTACAACATTTTACACTCTTCATCCGTAATTATTTACGGATAAATAGCTAAAGAGATTCGGTGATCTTTTTGTAAATTTGAACGCTCTTATTTTCGGTTCAATTGATAATACGAAAAAAGCTGACCTTCAAGTTTAAGGTCAGCCAAGTTTAAATGGATTATCTTCGGCGGCTTCCGACAAATTCTTTTTTTCCGCCTTTTCTTGTTTGGGGCTTTCTTTGGAATTCGTATTTTTGCTCTTTCTTCTTCGGTAGTGGTGATTCTTCTGTTAATTGAATTGGTGTGTTGTCTGGTTCTTTCGTTAACAGTTTTAACGCAGCGGCAACGATAGAAAGGGCATCATTCTCATTTAACAGCTCTTTCGCGACCGCTTCGTATTCTTGAATGGTACCTTCGTTTATTGTTTTGATTAAACGGTCTTTCGCCAAACGTTGCTGCCCTTCAAGCGCCTCATCCCATGTTGGCGGACGTAGCGGCATCATTCGTTTCTTAATCGTTTGCTCCACAGTTTTTAAGTAGCCCATTTCACGGGAAGTGACAAACGTCATTGCCACCCCTTCTTTCCCCGCTCGACCCGTCCGCCCAATACGATGCACGTAGCTTTCCGGATCTTGCGGAATGTCAAAGTTATAAACGTGAGTGACTCCCGAAATATCTAACCCACGCGCAGCGACGTCCGTTGCTACTAACACGTCGATTCGGCCTTCTTTAAATTTTTTTAACACAGATAACCGTTTCGTTTGGCTCAAGTCACCATGAATTCCTTCCGCTAAATAACCACGAATATTCAACGCCTTCGCTAACTCATCTACACGACGCTTCGTACGCCCAAAAACGATGGCCAATTCTGGGGATTGAACATCTAATAAGCGTGATAAAACATCAAATTTTTCTTTTTCTTGCACGCGAATATAGTATTGCGCAATTTGAGGAACGGTCGCTTCCTTCGCTTGTACACGAACCATTTCCGGGTCTTTCATAAATTTTTTCGCCATGTTTTTAATCGGCTCAGGCATCGTTGCTGAGAATAATAAGGTTTGTCGGTCGTCAGGGCAATGGGAAAAAATCGCTTCAATATCATGAATAAATCCCATATTTAACATTTCGTCCGCTTCATCTAAAACCACCGTATGAACTCGGTCCAACTTTAACGTATGCCTGCGGATATGGTCAAGCAACCGGCCAGGTGTCCCGACAATGATATGCGGACGTTTTTTCATCGCTCGAATTTGCCGTTGAATATCTTGTCCGCCAAAAACTGCTAATACGCGGACTTTTTTATCGGATCCAATTTTATAAAGTTCTTCCGATACTTGAATGGCTAGTTCTCTCGTTGGTGCGACGACAATTCCTTGCACAACCGGTTCTTTGACATTAATTTTTTCCACTAACGGAATACCAAACGCCGCGGTTTTTCCTGTCCCTGTTTGTGCTTGGCCAATAATATCTTTCCCTTCAAGCCCAAGAGGGATCGTTCCTGTTTGGATTGGGGTGGCCTCTTCAAAGCCTATTCGGCGAATGGATTTTAATACAGTCGGGCTAATATTTAATGCTGAAAACTTCGTCAATGTTACTCAATCTCCTTTAATCATTCGTCAATCATCTTATGATGCTCTCGATTTACTAAAAAGAAAACTCGGGTTGGACCGAGCCTTCAATACAAGCGAATACTAGAACGTTTTCAAATCAAAAAAAGATACTCTTCCGAAGAAGAGCGATTGATGAAAATACAAGTGAAACCACTTGTATCTCAAAAAATACATAAGATGTTATCGTTATGTTACCATTTATTCCATATGATTTCAATGTAACGTTTTCATGTCAGACTTCTTACATGCTTTCACGAAGGAAATTTAACACCGCTTGAAATAATTCTTCGCAATCTTCACTATGGCAAATATGATGATTTGCCTTTTTGGAGTAAAATAATATTTTTTTTGGAGAACCGATACGTTCATACAAATACTGGGCGCTTTTTACCGGAACGATGCCGTCACATTCCCCTTGAGCAATCAGTGTCGGAATGGTTACGTGGCGTAATTTCGGTCGTACAAACTTCACTAATTTTCGAAATTCTATCGTCGCTGATAAAGGAGTCGCAACGATTTTCTTTTTGTATCGATGAAACAATTCATTTTCATGTAGTTTTCCTCGAACCGAGTCTTTCACCATCATGAGCACGTCTTCTTTTAATTGTGAGGGGTTTATATAATAGGCAGCGGCGCTTAATAAGACAAGTTTTTGAACATCGTATTTCGTAGCTAAATAGGCGGCAATTAATCCTCCCATGGAAAAGCCTATTAAGTACACGTGATCACATTCCTCTTTTAAACGAGTTAGTTCTTCATCCGCATGTTGTAGCCAATCGTGATAGGTCACCCCTTTTAATTGTAACTCCTCTCCATGTCCTGGAAGCGTTGGTACAACTATTTTCCAATCGGTATGTTCCTTTAAGTATTCGGCTAATGGTTGAACTTCATAAGGAGCTCCGGTAAATCCATGAAGACATAAACAACCAATCAAAATACAAGCCTCCTTAGAAAAGAACAGCCTCAGCAACTCGGTTTTGCCAAGCTGTTGTTTTTTTAAACAAACGTTTGTACAACTTCTTCTAAACGCATTCCTCGCGATGCTTTCACGAGAATGACATCATTGGCCTTTACCACATGTTTTAAGTGATTGATTAACTCTGTTTTATCGTTGAACGAAAGCACACGATCGGAAGGAAACTGTTCTTTCGCGCCATTTGAAATGAATGCAGCTAATTCTCCGTACGTAAACACATAGTCTATGCGATTAGGATCGATACTTTTTCCAACTTGGAAATGAAATTCTTTTTCTTGTGGCCCTAGTTCTAGCATATCCCCAAGTACAACAATTTTTCGCTCAAATCCTTGGAGAGATTCCAGTAATTGAATCGCTGCTTTCATGGAAGTAGGACTCGCATTGTATGCATCGTTAATCCATTTCGCACCATTTTTTCCTTCTAATAATTCCATGCGCATTTTTGTTAACTGAAGGTTTTCTAGACCTTTTTTCATCTCCGTAAATGAAATGTTCCACTCTTCGGCCACCATCATCGCGGCTAAAGCGTTCATTAAATTATGAGCTCCAAGAACAGGAAGGAAAAATTGCTCGTTTGGTTGGCGGTTGATAGAAAAAACCGTTCCAAGCCCTTTTTGCTCAGTAAACGTCGGATACACGTCATTCGTTGACATTTTACCAAACGTTTTTGTACGAACCTGTTTCATGTTCTGTACGCGTTCACGAAGGAGAGGCTCATCACCGAAGTAAAGGAGAAGACCGTCTTTCGGTAGTCCTTCTACGATTTCTAATTTCGCATCAGCAATCGCTTCTCTTGAGCCTAGATCTTGTAAATGCGATTCCCCAATATTCGTAATAATGGCCACTTCTGGTCGAGCTAATTTCGTTAAGAAAGAGATCTCCCCTTTTGCACTCATTCCCATTTCAATGACCGCAACTTCTGTATCTTCCCTTAAGGATAAGATGGTTAAAGGCAATCCGATATGATTGTTAAAGTTCCCTTCTGTTTTTTGGACCCGGTATTTGCGTGAAAGTAGAGACGCTGTCATATCTTTCGTCGTCGTTTTTCCATTACTACCTGTTATACCGACAACCTTTGTTTGGAGTTCATTTCGATAAGCACGAGCAAGTTCTTGCAACGCGTGTAACGGGTCGTCCACCATCAAAATCGGTACATCTTTTGGCGGATTCGGTACGTCTTTTTTCCACAGCGATGCGGCTGCTCCTTTTCTAAGGGCATCTTCAACAAATTGATGTCCATCAACTTTTTCCCCTTGGAATGGAATGAACAAATTTCCTTTTTCAATTTTTCTTGAGTCGATTGACACTCCATGAATTTCGATCATTGAATACACTGACACATCATTTTGTACGGGAATCATAAGGGCAATTTGACCAATTGTTCGTCGTATCATTTTCCTTCTCCTTTCCAAGTTTAAGGGGTGAAAAAGAAAACTCGGCCACTGCCGAGTTCACCCCTTATTCATCCATTGTGTGTTTAATCTCTTGTTTTTCTTCGTACCGCTCGATGGCAAGCTGAATAAGCTTTTCAATGAGTTGAGGATATTCTACTCCTGTATGCTTCCAAAGTAAAGGGAACATACTAAACGGCGTAAATCCCGGCATCGTATTTACTTCGTTTATTAAAAGTTTTCCATCTTTTGTCAAGAAGAAGTCTGCCCGAACTAAACCCGAACAGTCAAGGGCTTTAAATGCACGAATGGCCATTTCTTTCATTTCCTTGGCCACTTCTTCCGGAATCTCTGCCGGAATAATTAATGCGGTATCTCCATCTTCATATTTCGCTTTGTAATCGTAAAATTCTTTTTTCGGAACAATTTCTCCGACCACCGAACATTCTGGATGGTCATTTCCTAATAATCCGACCTCTAATTCCCGTGCTTGAACGCCTTGTTCAACAATAATTTTTCGGTCAAATTGGAACGCTTCTTCAAACGCTTTGTCTAATTCTTCGCGGTTATTACATTTACTAATTCCGACGCTTGAACCGAGATTGGCTGGTTTGACAAAGCACGGATAGCCCAGACGGCGCTCTACTTGTTCATACGCTAGTTCGCGATTGGCTTTCCACGTGCTTTTTATAAACCAAACATAGTCTACTTGCGGTAAACCAGCTTGGTCGAATAAATTCTTCATAATCACTTTATCCATGCCTGCCGCGGAAGCTAACACTCCATTACCAACGTACGGTAAATTTAATAGTTCAAGCATTCCTTGTACGGTTCCGTCTTCCCCATTTGGTCCGTGTAAAAGAGGGAAGATGACATCATAGCCTTTTTCATTGGACAGAGAAGAACCAACAGTGACGGATAATTCCGTTGGGACAATTTCGTTTCCTTTGGAGAATACGAGGGCTTTTACATCCTCCACTGGTCCGCTCAGTTGAGGACCTTTAATCCAAGCCCCTTCTGTATCAATATAAACAGGATGAATTTCATATTTGTCCGGATCCAACGCTTGGATGACCGCTTTTGCTGTTTGTAAAGATACTTTATGTTCAGCAGATTTTCCACCATATAATAAACAGAGTTTCGTTTTCATAAGGAACCTCCAATATTTCTTGAGATGACTCTATTTTAACACTTTCCATGCCAAGTAGGAGACTCTTTCTCTTACTCTTAAAAAATTATTTCTAGGCAGCTTTCTTTATTAGTATGCCGTCTTTAGGTTGTTTTGCTACTTTGAATTTAAACAAACGTTTATTTAACTGAATTTTTCTAATTTATTTGCTATTCCGTATATATTTTTTCCTCTTAACACTCATGGATAAACCTTGTATAATCCACCTATAAAATACAGTTGTTCTTTTAAGGAGGACAGTACCATGAAACGTATTGGACTACTCCCTAGAATCATTTTAGCAATTGCTCTAGGGATCGGAGCAGGATTAGTCATTCCCGAATGGGGAATTCGACTGTTTGCCACATTTAATAGTTTATTTGGTAGTTTCTTAGGATTTGCCATCCCGTTAATTATCATCGGGTTCATTGCACCGGGTATTGGCACAATGGGAAAAGAAGCTGGTAAACTACTTGGATTGACAACAAGTATTGCATATGGATCAACGATTGGAGCAGGATTGTTAGCTTTTTTTGCAGCTAAAACGTTATACCCAACTCTTTTAGCCAATCAAACGACCCATGGAGAGTTCGAGAATCCAGAAGAAGTATTGCTCGAACCATATTTTACGGTGGACATGCCACCAATTATGGGGGTTATGACGGCACTTCTTATTGCGTTTACGCTTGGTCTTGGATTAGCGGCTATTAAAGGGGATACGTTACAACGAGTGCTTAATGATTTCAGAGACATCATCGAAAAATTAATTGATCGCGTGATTATTCCATTATTACCGCTTCATATTTTTGGTATTTTTGCCAATATGACCAATGGAGGACAAGTAGGAGCCATTATGAGCGTTTTCGCCAAAGTGTTTGTCATGATTATCGTTCTTCATTTTGTATATATATTGATTCAATATTCTGTTGCTGGCTCCTTACGTCAAAAAAATCCATTTGGTATGTTGAAAAAGATGTTACCAGCCTATTTTACAGCGCTTGGTACCCAGTCCTCCGCTTCAACGATTCCGGTCACATTGAAACATACAAAAACATTAGGAGTTAAAGAACGAGTGGCCGATTTTTCCGTTCCGTTATTAGCGACCATTCATTTATCTGGTAGTACGATTACACTAACAAGCTGTGCGATGGCGGTTATGTTATTGCAAGGAGAGGTCCCAACGTTCGGTACGTTATTCCCATTTATATTAATGCTTGGGATTACGATGATTGCCGCTCCTGGTGTTCCAGGTGGTGCTGTCATGGCCGCTTTAGGGCTTCTTGAATCGATGCTCGGATTTGATTCCACAATGCTTTCTTTAATGATTGCCCTTTACTTAGCACAAGATAGCTTCGGAACAGCATGTAACGTAACTGGCGACGGTGCCCTAACAGCCATTACTGATCGTTTTGTACGTGCCGACCAATTAGAACAAATGGGGGTTAAAAAAGTAGGGTAAGTTTTTTCGAACTGCCATTTGTAAGTAGTACATTTTTTCCACGGTCAACAAAGGATGAAGTGATAGAGACAGCTTTATGGCTGTCTCTTTTGTTTTTTGTGAGTAACTCGATTAGATATAGGCCAATTTTGTTGTATTGACGACGTTTCATATCTAAGACGAGAGATTCCTAGCCGTGTTTACTCTTAATGTTGGGATTTTACTGGACAGTGTCGGAAATTTACTTGCCGATCTTGAAGTTACTTGCCACTTTTACTTAATTACTTGCCTTCATCTTAATTTACGTGTCTATCCAGAACTTTACTTGCTGGCTTGGCTCAACCAACATATCAAAAAACCAAAAGCCAACACTTATGTGTTGACCTTTTGGTACAATCCACATGCATGGATAAAAGCTTCAAACGTTTCTTTTTCGGTAAAGACGGTGAGGCCACGTTCGATGGCTTTTATCCGGTTTCTTCTAGCAGCATCAGTCGATAGAGGATTGTAATACACTTTTCCCCCTCCACATTTTAGCCATTGGTCGAATTCGTCCGATGCTCTACCATTGTCATCGATAAAAATGTTTTGTTCATTAATTGGTTGTAAGTGGGCAAACACTTTTTTCATCGCTTCTTCGACTGTAAGTCCAACACACATTCCTTCACCGGTTGATTTCATTTCCGGACCGAGTTTTAAGTCGACATCGGTGAGGGCATGGGATGAAAAGACCGGAAACTTAACAGCGACCTGTTCGCTGGAGGCTTTGTCAGGCAATTTTAAATCCGTTAACGATGATCCGCACAACACTTCGGTTGCTTTTTCCACTAACGAAATCCCTGTGATTTTACTAACAATCGGAACGGTACGGCTCGCACGTGGGTTGACTTCCAATACGAAAACGTCTTTGTCGCGTAATAAAAATTGGATATTCATAATCCCTTTGTAATGAAGCGCCTGAACTATTTTTTCTGCATACACTCTCACCAGCTTTTTCACTAAAGACGACACACGCTGTGACGGAAACAAAGCATAACTATCTCCCGAATGGATACCTGCTGGTTCAATATGTTCGATGACACCTGGAATCCATACATTCTCTCCATCTGCGACTAGATCGATTTCAATTTCTTTTCCTTCGACAAATTCATCTAACAATAATGGAAAATGAGCATCATCTGTTTGGACAATAATGTCTTCAAATGTGTCCATTGAGTCGACGCGGACCATTCCTTTTCCGCCAATAACATATGAAGGGCGTAATAAAATAGGAAACTGAAGCTTTGTAACAGCTTTTTGCGCCTCTTCTTTCGTTTTGGCGGCCGTCCCTTTAACATGTGGGATGTGTGCACGGTCAAGAAGCGCGTAGAATTTCTCCCGATCCTCGAGTTCATCGAGTAAATCGGTGCTCATTTCTAATAGCGGAACGCCGGCTTTTTCCAACCCTTTAACTAAATTAATGGCTGTTTGTCCACCAAACTGAACAAGGGTGACATCCACCTGTTCATTCTCAATCACGTTTAATATATGCTCGACCGTTAATGGTTCAAAATAAAGGCGATCGGCGATTTCATAATCGGTACTAACCGTTTCTGGATTGTTGTTGATCATAATCGCTTCATACCCTAATTGCTGCAACGTTAAAATACAATGTACCGCACTATAATCAAATTCGACCCCTTGACCGATTCGAATCGGACCTGAGCCGATCACCAGCGCTTTTTTCTTTCCTTTTTTCGGAATGGCTTCGTTTTCTCCACCGTACGTTGAATAAAAATAATTCGTTCGGGCATCAAATTCCGCCGCACACGTATCGACCATCTTATAAACCGCATGAATTCCCCACTTTTGACGGAGCGAGCGGATGTTTTCTTCCGTGAGTCCGGTCCAATGAGCAATCGCTCGGTCAGAAAAGCCGTACCGTTTTGCCCCCTCTAGTAAAGAAGGTTGAAGTTCTTCATTCGCCAATTTCTTCTCTAAAGCCACGAGATGAGCAACTACGGATAAAAAATAATGATCGATACCGGTTTGTTGATGCAACACATCAACGGCGACTCCTCGCCGTAACAATTCGGTTATAACGAAAAATCGCTCATCGTCCGCTTCTTGAAGACGTTGCATCAAATGGGCGGTCTCTTCGGCCTGTAATTTTGGCAACAACAGACCGACTAATGGTAATTCAAGCGATTCAACCGCTTTTTGTAACGCCCCCTCCAACGTTCGATCAATCGCCATCACTTCACCTGTTGCTTTCATTTTTGTTCCGAGTCGGCGGTTTGCTTTCGTAAATTTATCAAACGGCCAGCGCGGAAATTTAACAACGACATAATCTAAAGCTGGTTCAAAACTTGCATACGTTGACTCCGTAAGCGGGTTTTTCAATTCGTGTAACGTGTAGCCAATGGAAAGCTTCGCCGCCATTCGTGCAATTGGATACCCGGTCGCTTTGGAAGCAAGAGCGGATGAGCGACTGACACGCGGATTGACTTCGATGACGTAATATTGGTTACTATGCGGATCGAGGGCAAATTGAATGTTGCAACCACCGACAACCTTTAACGCCGAAATAATTTTTAACGCTGCACTTCGTAACATTTGATACTCTTCGTCTGTTAACGTTTGTGAAGGTGCTACCACGATGGAATCTCCTGTGTGAATTCCGACGGGGTCAATGTTTTCCATATTACACACCGTGATACACGTATTGGCCGCATCCCGCATGACTTCATATTCAATCTCTTTAAAGCCAGCAATACTTTTTTCCACTAACACTTGGTGAATCGGGCTCATGTTCAATCCGTTGGAAACGATGGAAACAAGCTCGGCTTCATTGTACGCAATACCCCCACCTTTTCCACCTAACGTATACGCAGGACGAACGATAATCGGATACCCGATTGTTTGTGCAAACTGTACAGCAGAAGCGATATCTTCTACAATTTCACTTTCCGGTATTGGCTCATTCAGTTCCTTCATGAGCGCCCGGAAACGTTCGCGGTCTTCTCCTTGTTGAATCGATTCACTTGAGGTTCCTAAAAGACGAACGAAATATTTTTTGAGAATTCCACTTTTTTCAAGGTCTACGGCTAAGTTTAATGCCGTTTGCCCACCCAATGTCGCTAAAATGCCGTCTGGTTGTTCTTTTTGAATAATCGTCTCTAAGCTGGAAACAGTGAGCGGTTCAAAATAAACGACATCAGCAAATTTCGTATCGGTCATTATTGTCGCGGGATTGTTATTGACTAATACAACCTTTATCCCTTCCTCTTTTAACGCTAAACAACCTTGTGTACCGGAATAGTCAAATTCTGCTGCTTGCCCGATAATAATCGGTCCGGATCCGATGACGAGTACTTTTTTAATCGTTGGATCTTTAGGCATATATTTTTTCTCTCCCTACCGCAAGTAATACGGCTATATATTCATCAAACACCCAGCTAGCTTCTTTCGGTCCTGGATGGGCTTCTGGATGAAATTGAACCGAAAGAATCGGTAAATGACGATGAACAAGCCCTTCTATCGATTGATCATTGATATTTGTAAAACGGATGTGTACGGGAACATGTTGCAGACTATCTGGGTTCACAACATAGCTATGGTTTTGCGATGTCATAAAAACCCTTCCCGTTTGATGGTCCATTACCGGATGATTCGCCCCACGATGACCGAAGCGTAGTTTTGTTGTATCGCCACCTAATGCAAGGGCGATTAATTGATGCCCTAAACAAATACCGAGCGTCGGAAAGGATGAAATGAGTTTTTTAATGTTCGGTAAAAAAGGTGTTAATGATTTCGGATTGCCTGGACCGTTTGATAACACCACTCCATCTGGGTTCAAATCATACACCGTATCCATCTCATGAAACGGAACGATGGACACACGACATCCTCGCTTTACTAAAGAAGTGGCTATCGATTTTTTATAGCCAAAATCGATGAGCGCAATGTGCACATTACCATTTCCAATCGTTTCCATCGTTTGACTTACCACTTTTTCTACTTGATTCTGCGAAAGGCCTTTCTTTACCGTCCAAGTAGGGTCGGTAGTAATAACGGCTTGTTGTGAGCCAAATGATCGAATTTTTTTCACCACTGCGCGTGTATCGACATGATATAAGCAAGGGATGTTCCATTTGCCTAAATAACTTTTGAACGACTCATTGGCTAAGTAATGAGAATATGTTTCAGTTGCTTGATAGACTACAACCCCCTTTACTTGGGGACGTTTGCTTTCTCCATCAACTTTATTGATTCCATAGTTTCCAATTAAGGGGTACGTAAACACCACAATTTGACCTTTATAGGACGGGTCGGTCAACACTTCTTGATAACCCGTCATTCCTGTATAAAAAACCACTTCCCCTTCACACAAGGGTGGTGCCTGTTCATCTAACTCACCTTCAAACACCGAACCATCAGATAAGATTAAGAATCCTTTCAAAGTAAAACACCTTCTTCCGATGTGTTTTTAATGATTTTTCCATTATTATACAATCACAACTATAAAAATAGCTAACTTGCAATCAATGTAGTAGAAATAATGTCTAACGCCATGTCTATTTCTTCAACTGACACTGTCAATGGTGGCAACAACCGAAGCACGTTCGGACCAGCGGACAACACAAGAAGACCCTTTTCACGTAAAGCAGTGATAAGCGGTTGAACTTCTCCCGAACACTCAATCCCAATCATTAATCCAACACCACGAATTTCACGAACAAAAGGAACATCATGTAATGAGTCCGCTAGTTGCCGAATAAAATAATCTCCTTTTTGGGTAACGTCTTGTAAAAAACTCTCATCAAAAATGACTTTTATCGTTGCTAACGCAGCGGCCATCGCTAACGGGTTACCTCCAAACGTTGAGCCGTGGCTTCCCGCATGAAACGTTTCAATTAAATGCTTTTTCCCGATCATCGCCCCGACTGGAAAACCGCTGCCGAGTCCTTTGGCAAGTGTGATAATATCTGGTTCGATGCCGACATGTTCATACGCAAATTTTTTTCCTGTCCGACCTATCCCTGTTTGAACTTCATCGATAATAAGTAAAGCATTTAATTCGCGGCACTTATCGGCGATGGCGTTCAAAAAGGCTTGTTCCCCAGGCACAACGCCACCTTCACCTTGGACGACCTCCACCATAATGGCGGCAATGTCATCATCTTGTAACGATTCGATGGCGCTCACATTGTTATACGGTAAATGGACAAACGTCGGTGCTAACGGGCCAAATCCTTCTTGCACTTTCTTTTGTCCTGTTGCTGATAACGTAGCATACGTACGACCATGAAACGACTGATAAAAGGTAATGATTTTATGGTTTCCGGTATATTTTCGAGCGAGTTTAATCGCTGCTTCGTTCGCTTCGGCCCCACTATTGGCGAAAAATACCGCATCCCCCACCGAATGATGAACTAACAGTTGTGCAACTTGTTCCTGAAGAGGTATCTGAAACAAATTCGACACGTGCCACACTTTTTCCAGCTGGTGTTGAATGGCCTTTTTTACTTCATCAGGACAATGCCCTAAGTTGCAAACAGCAATTCCTGATGTAAAATCTAAATATGCTTTTCCAGAGGTATCGTAAATGTACGTCCCTTTTGCCCGTTCGACTGGAACCTCCCACCGAGCGTATGTCGGAAACAAGCAACTCAATCTTAACCACCGCCTCTTTATAAATAGTGAAATTTCCATCCATGGAGGGTTTCCCGCTCCGCGAAAGGTTAGTTCGTTATTCGCGTCCCAACCATTTGACCATCGTTCAATATGTCATGATGTCCACCTACAATCATGACCTCTTTTAATTTCGTTGACAAAACCGACATCGCAGCCGTTACTTTCGGAACCATTCCTCCGTAAATGACTCCTTGATCGAGTAAGGACGTAATCATCGACGAAGTAGCCGTTTGGATTAACGTATCTCCATGAAATATTCCAGGGACGTCGGTGACAAATAACAATTTTTCCGCTTGCATATGTTCAGCCACCGCAGCTGCACAAAGATCGGCATTAATATTGACCGTCTGTCCTTCTTTCGTTTTTCCTAACGGAGCGATAACTGGAAAATAAGACGCCTTAAGTAAAGCGTGGAGTAAATGGGTATTCACACACTCGACTTTTCCGACTAGACCTAACGTTTCTGGATTTACGTACGAGGCCGTTAACAGTTGGCCGTCACAACCGGATAATCCTACGGCTGGAAGTTCGTGTTGCTGCAATGTTTTTACTAATTGTTTATTCATTGTTCCTGCTAACACCATTTCGACGACTTCAAGTACCGATGAAGTTGTTTTTCGTTGACCGTTCACAAATTCACTTGAAATCTGTAACCGGTCCAGCATGGCATTAATAGCCGGGCCGCCACCATGAACAACCACCAGATGATTTGTCTTCAACAATTCTTTTAAACTATACATAAATGCTGGTGATAGCTTATGAAGCATACTTCCACCAAGCTTAATCACCATTATTGGCTTATTACGTACGGTAGCTGGCATTGATTTTGACGTATTCATACGTTAAGTCACACCCCCACGCTTTCCCCTTCGCCTCTCCTCCGTTTAAGACGACGGTAATCGTGACATGTTTATTTTGTAAGTAAGTGCTCGCAGCTTCTTCGGAAAAGAGTTGTGGCGTTCCATCTCTAAACAATAAATAAGGCCCCATATAAATCGCCACTTCGTCTGGTTTCACTTCCGTTTGGGTATAACCAATCGCCGCCACAATGCGGCCCCAGTTCGCATCCTCCCCATAAACGGCCGTTTTGACAAGGGAGGATCCGACAATTTGTTTCGCAATTGCTTGAGCATCGGTTGTTGTTTTCGCTCCTTCAACAACGACTTCAACAAGCTTGGTCGCTCCTTCTCCGTCACGAGCAATTTGCTTCGCTAAATCTTCGCACACCGCTTGTAACCCTGCTTTAAAGACTGCCCAATCGGGATGTTCTTCCGTTAAAATGGAATGATGTGCTTCCCCGTTTGCCAAGACAATAACCATGTCGTTCGTTGAGGTGTCACCATCAACGGTAATTTGATTAAACGTAACGTCCGTAATTTCTTTTAACGCTTGTTGTAACGATTCCGAAGAGACATTGGCATCTGTCGTAATAAAACTAAGCATTGTCGCCATGTTCGGATGAATCATCCCTGACCCTTTAGCCGCTCCCCCAATGACAACCGGCACTCCATCGATTTCGATTTGGTAACAGGCACTTTTCGTAACGGTATCCGTTGTTAAAATCGCTTCTTCAAAAGCGTGCGCCCCCTCCAACGTAGCCGAGTATGGTACTTCAGCAATACCTTTTTCAATTTTATCCATTTTTAAAAATTCCCCGATGACACCGGTTGAAGCGACGGCTATGAGGTGTTCGTCAATCTGTAAACGTTTCGCGACAAGCTTTCGCATCGTATAGGCATCTTGCATCCCTTTTTCCCCAGTACAGGCATTTGCGATCGCGCTATTCACAACGATGGCTTGTAACTTTTGCTCTTTGGCGATACTATCTTGCGTTACTTTTAACGGGGCGGCTTGAAAATGGTTTTGTGTATACACCGCTGCACAAGAAGCGGGCTTTGTGCTGACGAGAAGTCCTAGATCTTTTTTTGAATAACGTAACCCAGCATGGATTCCGCCAGCCAAAAACCCTTTTGGTGATGTTATCGAGCCATTGTCGACCTTTTGTATCAACTGTTCTTTTACTTTCAATTTTGATGATGCCACCTTTCTTTTGTTATGGATAAAGCGGGAACATGTCGAGGGCCGTTGTTTCTTTAAACCCGTACATCATGTTAAAATTTTGTACCGCTTGCCCTGCTGCTCCTTTCATTAAATTATCGATGACGGATACGATCGTGAGTCGATTCGTGCGTGGATCTTTTTTTATGCTTATCACACAATCGTTTGATCCGTATACTTCTTTCGTACTTGGGAACGTGCCATCGGTACGAATATGAACGAACGGGGATGCCGCGTAAAACTGTTCATACAATTCTTGTAATCTATAATTCCCCCAATCTTCTTTTAACTCGACGTAAATCGTAGCCATAATGCCACGCGTCATCGGAACAAGATGCGTGCTAAAGGTGATGGCGCCGATCTGACTGTCCCAATCGTGTAATTGCTGCTCGATTTCAGGAATGTGCTGATGTTCATGCACTTTATAAATCGATAAGTTGTCTTGTACTTCGACAAAGTGGGTCACTAAATTCGGTTTCCGCCCTGCCCCCGATACGCCGGACTTGGCATCAATAATGATGGACCCTGGTTTGACTATATTTTCTTTTACAACCGGAGCTAACCCGAGTAACGTAGCCGTCGGGTAGCACCCGGGATTGGCTAGAATCGTTCCTTCTTTTATCTGTTTTGCCTGTAATTCCGATAAACCGTATACCGCTTGAGAAAGAATTGTTTCTGGTGCCGGAACTTTTTTGTACCATTCTGTATATTGGTTCGGGTTTTTTAATCGTAAATCGCCAGATAAATCAATGATTTTTATGCCCTCGTTGTGTAATTGCGGTGTTAGTCTGGCGGAAATTCCCGACGGTGTGGCTAAAAAAATACAATCGTTCTCGTTTTGGATGTACTCCGGATTTAATGGTTGTAAACGGGCTGTCGTCTTCCCGTATAAATGTGGATAAACCTTTTCATATGGAATCTCCTCGGCTCCTGATGTATAAACATTAATTTCTGTCACTTCCGGATGGAGGGACAAAATCCGATACAATTCTACTCCCCCATAACCAGAAGCTCCTATTATTCCTATTTTCATACTTCAATCCCCTTTATCAGTTCGTGGAATTATTTATCATTATATCCAGGTATAAAAATAAAATCAATTGTATATTTATAAAAATTTCGTCGTTATATTTGTAAAGTATCGCGTTGTTTTTTAAGACAAATTGAGAGAACTTGTTTATACTTCACAAAGGGAGAATTTTTTGTGGGAGTAGACATTCAAAGAGGGAATTTTTTGTGGAAATGCTGGTGTTTTCTTTTGAAAATCGTTAAACGATACTGTTGATATTTATACATTACGCTTGTGGCGGACGCTTTCCGCGGGCAAGCCGCAATCCGCTTCCCTCGATTACGCTCAAGTAAGGGTCTTGTGGCTTCTTGTTCCCGCTGGAGTCGCCGTCGTGTGAATAACTTTCTAAAAATCAACAATGACATATAACATAACAAAAGAAAAAACCGCTCTGATAGCAGAGCGGTTTTTTTACTTCACGATTAACACAGGCACTTTTGAAAGGTGGAGTACTTCTTGGCTAACACTTCCGAGGACAAATTCTTGGAATTTGTTTAATCCTCGACTACCAACCACGATTAAATCAATCGGATGAGCATTTGCAAATTCAATAATTTTTTCTGCAGGTTCTCCTTTTAAAAAATGTACGACGTATCGAAGACCTTTTTCATCAAATAAATCGGTTATTGGTTTTAATTTTTGTTTCCGTTCTAATTGTAGCTTTTCTTTATCCCACCCTAACCAAGCATCGTGTTTGGATTCCGATGGACTAACAACATGAACAATATGATAAAAGTGATCGTTTCCTAAAGAAACGGCTGTCTCGGCAGCTTTCATGGAGTGCGTCGTACCGCCAACAGCTAATAAAACCGATTTCATCGTCATCCCCCGTTTTAGTGACTAGACAGCTTCACCTGATCTTGTTTATGCACCGCTAACCGTTCAACAAGTCGTAAGCTAGGTTGATTGAGTCCTTTCAATTGGACGGTTGTGCCGTTTTCTTGTAATTTTAATACAATTTTATCAATCGCTGCAACTGCCGAATCGTCCCAAACGTGGGCATGTGTAAAATCGATTTCCACTTGTTTAGCGGTCTCTTTCCACTCAATTTGCTCAAGTAAATCCGTCACCGAAGCAAAGAACAATTGTCCATATACTGTATATGTTTTCCGATCTAATGCTTCATCCAAATGAGCCGTTACCTTCACCTTTGACATTTTCGCGGCAAAGAAAAGGGCGCTTAATATAACACCCGCAAAGACCCCTTTTGATAAGTCATGCGTAAAGACGACCGTAACTACTGTTACAACCATTACAATTGAGTCCGTTACAGGCACTTGACGCATCATTTTTAATGAATTCCAATCAAACGTACCGATGGACACCATAATCATAACCCCAACCAATGCCGCCATTGGAATTTGAACGACCAAGTCCCCAAGAACAATAATTAGAAATAATAAAAACGTACCTGCAACAAATGTAGAAAGGCGTCCACGCCCACCGGATTTAATGTTAATGACCGATTGCCCAATCATTGCACAACCAGCCATCCCGCCAAAAAATCCAGCCGCAATATTTGCTAAACCCTGTCCTTTACACTCTTTATTTTTATTACTATCCGTATCAGTTAAATCATCGACAATCGAAGCCGTTAATAACGATTCTAGTAAACCGACAATCGCTAGGGCTAATGAATAAGGGAAAATTATCGTTAACGTTTCCCAATTGAGAGGAACATCAGGAATAAGAAACATCGGTAGCGTTTTTGAAATTCCCCCCATGTCGCCAATGGTTTTCACATCTACTTTTGTAACTACAGCAATTGCCGTAATGATAATAATCGCGACTAATGGAGATGGGACAGCTTTTGTGATGCGCGGGAATAAATAAATAATTGCTAAAGCCCCCGCCGTTAACGCATACATCACCCAGCCTTGCCCAACAAAATGTTCAAGCTGAGCCATAAAAATTAAAATCGCGAGCGCATTCACAAAGCCAATCATCACCGAACGAGGAATAAATTTCATAAACCGAGCCAATTTTAAATAACCAAAAATAATTTGGATGATTCCCGTTAAAATCGTTGCAGCAAATAAATATTGCAATCCGTGTTTATCTACTAAATTGACCATTAATAGAGCCATCGCCCCTGTTGCTGCTGAAATCATTCCCGGGCGTCCACCAACAAATGCAATCACTACAGCAATACAGAAGGAGGCATACAAACCGACCATTGGATCGACACCGGCAATAATGGAAAAGGCAATCGCTTCCGGAATTAGAGCTAACGCAACAACAATACCAGATAAAATATCTCCTTTCACGTTACCAAACCATTCTTGCTTCCAACCATAAGTCATCTTTCCACCTTCTTTCTTATAAGTCTATCGTCAAATTAAACATGTACCATCATATCATACCGTTACATGCAATTGAAAAAGGAGTGAAAACGGTAACTTCCTTCTTTCTCTCGCCTTTTCTACGTTTTTCGTCCCTATTCACTCCTATTTAACAAATTTGTCACAAACATAAAATTCAATTTTTCAAAAAAATACAAACTTATAAACCAATAAAAAAATTTTTTGAGCAAAAAAACAGGCCCTGGCTAATAAAAGACCAGGACTTATCGAGTTCGAAGCGGTCCTTTCAAGGAACGAAAATATTAGGTGGATATGAGCAGACGTTCTTCTAAAAACGGAATCGTTCGTTTCGTGTGAGCAAACGTAACAATATGTTTTTGTATCGCGGGATATAAGACGATGTCATTTAACCGATGCAGCGGGACCCATTCCACACCGATTTGATCGGAATCCGGATGTGCTGGCATGTGGGGGATGGACCCTTCTTTTAAATGACATTCAAAAATTAAATGCAGGCCGTGAATGTTTGTTACCGGTTCATTTAATAAATGTGGGGCATATTCAAACACAAATGCCAGTTCCCCTACTTCGACGTCTATCCCTGCTTCTTCTTTTGCTTCTCGCCGGACGGCTTCAATGACACTTTCTCCTTTTTCTACACCACCAGCCGGTAAGTTATAATGAATCCCTTCTTCTGACTGAAACTTGACTAGTAAAACTTGTTCATTTTCAATAATTAAGCTACACGCTCGTACGCGAATCGGATACCCCATTTGCCCACCTCATATTTTTTAAATCGGAAGAATTTTTATTTTACAAAATATTAAAATATTTATAAATATTGGTTATAAAATTAGGGGTTAGCCTATATATTTCTTCACTATCCGATCCACAGACGGACCGTATGTTTCGCCAAACAAATTTAAATGGACGAGCAAATAGTATAGCTGATATAACGGTTTGACTTCTTCGTATGAAGGAGATAGCGGCTTCACTTCTTGATAAGCAGCATAAAACGTTGGAGAAAAACCGCCAAACAGTTCTGTAAACGCAAGATCAAACTCAGCATCACCATAAAAAACAGATGGGTCAATTACATACGGTTCTCCGTTCGGACCTACCATCCAGTTTCCCCCCCATAAATCTCCATGTAATAAAGATGGCTGTACATCGGAGGGTAGCCACGCTTCGATTCGCTCCAGTAGTTGTTGAATTCGTTTTTCCCGCTCAAGGGTGAGTCGACCACGTTGTTTCGCTTGCTGAACTTGGGATGCTAACCGGACATCTCGATAATACTCGACCCAATTTTCGTACGTACCGTTTTTCTGAAGTAAACTACCGATATACGTGTCGGTATGATAACCGTGATACGGCATCGGCTGGCGATGCATCTGGGCTAACCGGTGTCCCAACCATTCCTCTGTTCGCGCCGACTTTTTTCCTTCTATCCATTCTAATAATAGAAACGACCACGATTCATCCGGAGTGGCAGTCACCTCAATCACGTTTGGGACAGCAATGGTGTTCGTTTGGCGAATTTCGTTTAACCCTTGTGCCTCCAGTTGAAAAAACGTCGGAGACACTCGATTTCCTTTGACAAATAGTCGCCCCTCATTCGTATCGACCCGAAACGCACGGTTAATATCTCCGCCAGTTACTTCTTGGACATTTGTTACAATGCTGGTTCCGAGTACACGCTTGACTGCATCTTCAACGAGTGACTTCAGCTGCATCCTATTCACTCCTTAGTTGATGTATGAGCGCCACTCTCTTGTTTTTCGGTCAAACACAATTTTTCCATCGACTTCACGTTTCGCTATTTTTTGAAAATGCTCTAACATTTCGTCCATGTTCAGAAAATCGCCAGCAATCCAAACAGGAAGCTCAATTTTTGTCCGTGAAAACTGAACGTGATCAAACGAAATGACCATTCCTTCTTTCAAATAATCCATAAATGGATAAAGAAATTCTTTTGGAATCGGTGGGTAGTGTTTCTTTTTCAAACGGAGAAAGCTCCGTTCTAGCTTTGTCCCCGAAAGGCGTCGACCAATTACTGCTCCAAGTATGTGATAAAAATCTTCAAAGTATCGGTAATACACTTTTGTCCAATACCCATCGTCATGAGACAGATAAACGTAGCGATTATTCAATTTTTGAAAAAACGGAAGTCGCAGATGTTTCTTCATATGTCCTAAATACAACAGCTCGGCAATTTCTTGTCCGTCTAACACATCAGCTCCTTCTATCTCTTCGAAATCAACCCAACAAAAATCCCCATAACTCGCAACATCCTCTTGTGCTAACTGGTAAAAAGGATCTTTTTTCACATAGTCCAATAACGTATGCATATGTACTTCCGTGTCTTCAAACTGATGCTTTAATAATAGTACCTGATGAATGTCCGTCGGTAAGGAAGCAACAAATTCACCAAAAGAAATCCCATTCGATAACACAAATTGTTCTGAATAGTTCACATGAAGATAAATTACATTCGTATCTAACTGTTTCATACCCAATCCCTCTCTGTAAGTAGCGTGCCTATCTAATTTTTATTATATCGGATATAAAGAAATTTTCGGAGCGAAGTCCTAGCGTCCGAAAGAATGTGGCCGGAATTTTCAAAAATGTGTTCAAAAAAAAACGAAATTCCATCCTATTTTACGCCTCATGTGTCCGAAAAACCATTCTATTTATCAAACATCCACTGTTTATTTTCTTCTGAATATAAAAAACACCTTAATTAAACTTTATCGGTACACGATTCTCCCATAAAAAAAAGACCTTTACTCAATTATAAGTAAAATAAAAATAATTGTACTGTGAACGTATCCACTTTTGGCTTACTTGCATACTCTGTTTAAAAAGGAGTGGATGGTTATGTTGGAATATTTATTTGAAATACAGGCTTTTTTGGCTTTTTTATTTGTATTTAGTTTTATTCTATGGAGATTGTTTACTTATCTATCCTCATCAAACAAAAATATATGGAAATATATTACATTTGCACTTTTTGTTCTCTTAAGCTTTTTACTTGTTTCACTTAGTGTTCAAAGTATATACTTCTTTTTTAATTAGGAAAAGGACTAAGGGGATTTTACCTATAGTCCTCTTTTTTATCTGTCCTCTAAAATTAAAGCCATCTTTTTCTGACCGACCAAATAGGAAAACTTGATAAAGACTCAAATATTTTTTCCATTGGATAAACAAACCTGACCGGAATTTATTTCATTATGCTATATTTCCCTTTATAATAATGAAAGTTGGTTTTGTCCGTTTTACCACCATTTATAAAACAATGGGAGGAGGGAATGCAAATGGTAAAACAATTCACACACGATCAAATTACCTTATTTGTTATCAAATATTTAAAAGAGGGTAAAAGAAAAGAGCTGCAACATTTACTTGATGAATTGCAGCCATATGATATGGCAACTGTATACTCCAATCTTCCAGAAAAGCACCGTACCCGTTTCTTGTTGCAGTTAAGCATTCCTGTCCTTGCCGATATGATTCAAGAACTGGATCGTGAATTACAATTAGACGTTCTGAACCGATTAGGTGCTGAAAAGTCGGGGAAAGTATTAGACGACATGGACAACGACGACTTAGCTTCTTTACTTGACGATTTGTCTCCGGAAAAAATTGAATCCTTCTTATCCGGGATGAAAAAAGAAGAGTCGTCTATCGTCCAAAATATGATGACGTATCACCCGGAAACGGCTGGTCGTTTAATGACGAACCGTTTCGTTTGGATTCGAAACTACTACACAGTACGCGAAGCGGTTGACAAATTAAAATCGTTTGCTGAATTTGCAGAAACGATTAACTATTTATACGTCGTGGATGAAAACAGAAAACTTGTAGGTGTTGTTTCTTATCGGGACTTACTATTGGCCGATATGAATGATAAAATCCAAAATATTATGTACGAGCGGGTCATATCGGTCGACGTAAATACCGACCAAGAAGAAGTGGCTCGACTCATTGAACGATATGACTTCCTTGCTATTCCCGTTGTAAATGAAGAAGGCGTTTTAATGGGGATCGTAACGTTTGACGACATTATCGACGTCGTTATTCAAGAAGCAAACGAAGATATCGAGAAATTGTCCGCATCTGGTAAAGCGATTGATTTTGATACAAAAGCTTTTGTAGCTGCTTATCGGCGACTTCCTTGGCTCATTTTACTATTGTTTATCGGACTCGTATCGGGAAGCATTATTTCCTCTTTTGAAGATACGCTCCAAAGAGTCGTTGCCCTTGCCTTTTTCATGCCCATGATTGCGGGGATGACCGGGAATACGGGAACACAATCTCTCGCTGTCGTCGTGCGCGGTCTAGCTTCTAAAGACATTGATTCAAAAACGATTATGAAGCTCATTTGGCGTGAATTTGGTGTTGGTTTAATTATTGGACTAACTTGCGGAATGTTGATTTCTATCATTGCGTATGTTTGGCAAGGAAGTCTCATATTAGGCTTTGTCGTAGGTAGCTCGCTATTACTTACATTAATTATCGGTACGTTAGCAGGAACCATAATTCCGTTAATTTTATACCGTTTTAACATTGATCCAGCTGTTGCTTCTGGTCCATTAATTACAACAATTAATGATATTTTTTCACTCATTACGTACTTTACGATTGCTTCCTGGTTTTTACACGCCCTATTATAATTCTCCTCACCTCTTTTGAATGGACTTGGTCGCTTCTGGTTAAAGTAAAAGAAACTACTGGTTTCATTAATCATCATACGAAAATGCCAAGTACTACAGAAAAGGAGGTGTGTGGCTGACGTCTTTAATTGGCGTCAGCTTCTTCCTTCATGATTCTTCAACTCTTTTTAGTCACCTTGTTCATCGCCTTAACTGCTTTTTTTGTCGTTTCGGAGTTTGCCATTGTTAAAGTTCGCCCCTCTCGCATTTATCAACTCTTGGAAGAAGAACACCCACAAGCGAAATCGGCTCAGATTGTATTGAATAATTTGGATGGGTATTTGTCAGCTTGCCAACTTGGAATCACGATTACGGCTCTCGGTCTTGGTTGGCTCGGTGAACCGACCGTTCAATCGTTATTACATCCTCTTTTTGAATCGTTGGGACTACCTACTTCGTTAACCCACGCGATTTCATTTGCATTCGCATTTACCATCATCACGTTTTTACACGTGGTATTAGGAGAGTTGGCCCCTAAAACAGTAGCGATTCAAAAAGCGGAGCCAATTACCTTACTAGTCGCTAAACCGCTCATATGGTTCCACAAAATCATGTATCCGTTCATTTGGGCTCTCAATGGATCCGCACGGTTTATTACAAAGTTGTTTGGTTACTCCCCTGCCTCAGAACATGAGATTGCTCATTCAGAAGAAGAGCTCCGTATATTATTGTCGGAAAGCTTTCAAAAGGGAGAAATCAATCAATCCGAATATAAATACGTCAATAAAATATTTGAATTTGATAACCGCTTGGCAAAAGAAATTATGGTCCCCCGAACCGAAATCGTTAGCTTTGAAAAAAATATTTCGTTAAGTGAAATGATGAAAATCGTCAAAAAAGAAAATTACACCCGCTATCCAATAACTGAAGGAGATAAAGACAATATCATCGGTATTATTAATATTAAAGAAGTGTTAACCGACTATGTCCTAAAGCGATGCTCGGAACACACGCTGTCGGATTCGTATATCAAGCCTATTATTCGGGTTATTGAAACGATTCCCATCCATGACTTGTTATTAAAAATGCAAAAAGAACGCTCGCATATGGCCATCCTTCTCGATGAATACGGTGGGACTGCCGGATTAGTCACGGTCGAAGATATTTTAGAAGAAATTGTTGGTGAAATCCGAGATGAATTTGATACTGACGAACCACCGCTGATTCAACAAATCGAGGAACATCATTTTATTTTTGACGCCAAAGTTTTAATTCAAGAAGTGAATAACTTGTTAGGAACAGAGTTATCGGACGAAGAAGTGGATACGATTGGCGGTTGGTTGTTAACGAAAAAATACGATCTTAGAGAAGGAGATTCAATTGAAGTGGACTCGTATACCTTTAAAGCAAAAGAAATGAAAGGACATCATGTTGTGTATGTCGAAGCCATACGGCAATAGGGGAAAAGATTGTAAGTATGCCCTCATAAATATACAAGATTAATCATATAATGCAAAAAGGACCTCTCTATGTAAAATAAACATTCATTGACGATGTGTTTTTCCATTTCTTATAATATGAGTAATATCAAGAAATTTGAGGTGATTAAATGAAGGAATAATATGTTGGGAACATGCCCCTATTCTTCATTCATCATCAAAACTTTGTATATTTAGGAGGTGACTCCTTACTCGTTATCGAACGGGTAAGGAAATTGGTTGGACGACATATATAACTTGGTGCTAGTAGCCATTTTAATTGCTTTCACTGCTTTTTTTGTAGCTTCTGAGTTTGCAATTGTGAAAGTGAGAAGTTCTCGTATTGATCAACTAATCGAAGAAGGTCACAAAAATGCGGTGGCTGCGAAGAAGGTTATTACCAATTTGGACGAATATTTATCTGCTTGTCAACTCGGCATCACCATTACCGCGCTTGGACTAGGTTGGATTGGTGAACCAGCAGTGGCTAATTTATTAGAGCCGTTATTTTTACGTTGGGGGATTGCTAGTTCTCTTGCTCATGTCATTTCATTTGCCATCGCCTTTTCAACCATTACGTTTCTTCACGTCGTTGTTGGTGAACTAGCGCCAAAAACAATGGCGATTCAAAAAGCGGAATCCATTAGTTTATTGGTCGCACGACCACTCATTTGGTTTTACCGAATCATGTATCCCATTATTTGGTCGTTAAACAGTGCGGCTCGACTCGTGACAAAAGTGTTTGGCTTGAAGCCAGCATCTGAACACGAATTAGCGCATTCAGAAGAAGAATTACGAATTATTTTGTCTGAAAGCTACAAAAGCGGAGAAATCAATCAGTCTGAATATAAATACGTGAACAAAATTTTTGAATTCGATGATCGTATCGCTAAAGAAATTATGGTACCACGTACCGAAATTATTTCTTTATCGAAAGACGATACGTTTGAAACCTTCTTACAAGTCGTTACAGAAGAAAAATTTACACGCTATCCGATTATCGATGGAGACAAAGACCATGTCATTGGCCTTGTCAACGTGAAAGAAGTTTTAACCGATATTTTGAATGTAAAAGACCGTTCGACAAAGACGATTGAAGATTACATCCGCCCTATTATTCGGGTCATTGATACGATTCCCATCCATGACCTCTTGTTGAAAATGCAAAAGGAACGTATTCATATGGCCATCTTAATGGACGAATACGGTGGTACCTCGGGACTCGTCACCGTTGAAGATATCATTGAAGAAATCGTCGGTGAGATTCGGGACGAATTTGATATGGATGAAGTACCCCATATCCGTAAAGTAAAGGAAGGTCACTATATATTAGACTCCAAAGTGCTTGTAAACGAAGTGAATGAATTGTTAAACATTCATATCGAAGACGAAGATGTAGATACAATTGGCGGATGGGTGCTAACCCGAAATTACGATGCGAAAGAAGGAGACATTATCGAAATCGATCAATACGATTTCAAAATTATCAAAATGGAAGAGCACCATATTAAATATATTGAAGTAAAGAAAAAGAGTATGACGCAAGAGCCCCAAACGCCCTTATCTCTTGCCAAAACGGAAATCTACTCATAGCTCGAAGGAATGACATCCGTCGTTCCTTCTTTTTTATTGGAAATGATTGTTAGTTGAGACTTAATTTGATACAGTAAAAAGGAAATATATTACCATTAAGAGGTTATGGTTATGGAACAAAAACAATCAGCAAGCCGTTTTGACTGGACGTTGGCGTTTATCCTGCTATTATTTTTCATCATTAGTTGTTTAGCCATTGCGAGCGCCCAAATTACTAGTCCTTATCATACGAATTTCGTTTTACGCCAAGTCGTTTGGTATGTAGTAGGTTTTGGAATTATCTGTAGTGCCATGCTTTTCGATCCTGATCAATATAAACGTCTTTCATGGATTCTCTATATTTTCGGTGTGTTGTCCCTAGCCTTGCTCCACGTAGCTCCAGACAGTATCGCTGAAACACGAAACGGGGCGAAAAGTTGGTTTACGTTCGAACATATTGGATCGATTCAACCTTCAGAGTTTATGAAGACGTTTCTGATTTTAGCGGTTAGTCGATTAATTATGAAGCACCATGAGCGTTATCCGGAGAAAACATGGCAAACCGATATGATCTTACTTGTAAAAATTGGGGTGACCGTACTTATTCCGCTTGGATTTATTATGATGCAGCCGGATTTAGGAACGAGTATGGTTATTGTTGCGATTACCAGTGGGCTACTGCTCGTATCGGGTATTACATGGAAAATCCTACTTCCTTTGTTTATGACGGCCTCTCTTTTCGTTGGATGTGTCATTTTCATTGCTCTTTATGCTCCTCATTTATTGGAGAAGTATCTTGATTCTTATCAAATCGCGCGGATTTATTCTTGGCTTAATCCATACGATTATCAACAATTAGAAGGGTTTAATTTAGTTCGCTCATTAACAGCTATTGGTTCCGGAGAGATTGTTGGAAAAGGATTTAAAGAACGCGAAGTATATGTTCCCGAAAACCATACCGACTTTATTTTTAGTGTCATCGGTGAAGAATATGGTTTTATCGGTGGAAGCCTCGTCATTTGTTTATACTTTTTCCTCATTTATCATATGACAAGGATCGCCCTTGATACGAACGATCCTTTTAATTCGTACGTCTGTGCCGGTATTATTTGCATGACAACGTTCCATGTCTTTCAAAATATCGGCATGACGATACAAGTACTCCCAATTACGGGAATCCCTCTCCCTTTTATTAGTTACGGCGGAAGTTCATTGATGGGGAATATGCTAGCTATGGGCATTATTTTTAGTATCCGCTATTACCATCATTCGTACTTATTCGCTTCAGAAGAAAATCGGGTGTTAAGTATATAATTCACTTGTTTTTTTCAACCAAATGAGTATAATAAATGGAAACAATAGGGAAACATCGGTGAAGAAGAGAGTAGTGAATAGGGGATTAAGAGCGAGCTAGGGATGGTGGAAGCCTAGTATGAACCTATTTATGAAGCGCACTTCGGAGATGCTGGTCCGAACCAGTAGTAGGGTCAGACGGTACAACCCGTTATCACTTGTCAAGTGGTCATCTTTTCTCAAGATGGCAAAAAGAGTGGCACCGCGAGAGTATGCTCGTCTCTTTCTGAAGAGGCGAGCTTTTTTATTTACGAAAAGAAAGGGAGCGTTTGTTTATGAACTTACACGTCTTATTCGCTGAACAATTAGCCGAAGTTTTACCTGATCATTGGACAAAAGATAAAATTGAATCGTTGATTGAAACACCGAAGCAGTTGTCGCATGGCGATGTCGCCTTTCCATGTTTTCAGTTAGCAAAAGAGTTCCGTCAATCACCGGCCGACATTGCCAAAATGATTGCTAGCAAGCTCACCTCTCCTCTCTTTAAAAAAGTAGAAGCCGTCGGTCTGTACGTGAATGTCTTTTTCGATAAGTCGGTTGGAAATTCAGTCGTGAACACGATTTTACAAGAGCAACATAGATACGGTTCGCATACGTTTGGCCAAAACAAAACCGTCGTCATTGATATGTCTTCACCTAATATTGCAAAACCATTTTCCATGGGACATCTACGCTCAACTGTTATCGGTCAATCCATTGCCCTCCTTGCTGAAAAATGTGGATTCCGTACGGTAAAAATTAATCACCTTGGGGATTGGGGGACACAATTTGGAAAGCTCATTACCGCGTATCGCCTGTGGGGAAATGAAGCGGAAGTAAAGGAAAAGCCAATTGCCTCCCTGTTTCAATTGTATGTACGTTTTCACGATGAAGCAGCTAAAGATAAGAGCCTAGAAGATGTAGCACGAAAAACGTTTAAAGCATTAGAGGATGGAGATGAGGAGGCACTACTATTATGGAAATGGTTTCGAGATGAGTCGTTACAAGCATTTAAGCAAATCTATGAGCTGTTAAACGTCTCCTTCGATTCGTATCACGGAGAAGCTTTTTATAACGATAAAATGGAAGAAGTCATCGAATTACTAAAACAGCATCAATTGCTTGTGTTATCGGACGGAGCCGAGGTCGTTGATTTAGCGGATGAACAGCTGCCACCGTGCTTAATTAAAAAGTCAGATGGAGCTACGTTATATGCCACCCGAGACTTGGCTGCCGCACTCTATCGTCAACGTGAATATAAGTTCGACCAAGCCATTTATGTCGTCGGTCATGAACAATCCATACATTTTCAACAAATTTTTGCGGTGTTAAAAAAGCTCGGATTCGACTGGGCGAAAAACATGGTTCACGTCCCGTTCGGCTTGTATTTAAAAGATGGGAAAAAGATGTCTACTCGAAAAGGACGAGTCATATTATTAGAAGAGGTGTTACACGAAGCCATCCAATTAGCGAAAGAAAACATCGAAAGGAAAAACCCGCATTTACCGAACAAAGAAAAAGTGGCCAAAGCGGTAGGAGTTGGCGCGATCGTCTTTCACGATTTAAAAAGCGATCGAATGAACTCCATCGAATTTTCATTAGAAGATATGCTTCATTTTGAAGGAGAAACAGGTCCGTATGTCCAATATACACATGCGCGTGCCCATTCCCTTTTACGGAAACATTCGTTGGCCTCCTATGAATATACTGGATTATCTGATGAGGATAGTTGGGAAATAGTAAAACTTCTTCAGTCCTTCCCAGTTGTAATTGAAGAAGCGTACAAACAACTGGCTCCACATTTAATCGCGAAATACGTGATCCAGCTGGCACAGGCATTCAACAAATATTATGGGAAAGTTCGCATTCTTGCAAACGATGAGGAGCTTCCTTCCCGTCTGGCACTTGTGAAGGCCGTCACCATTGTTTTAGCAGAAGGCCTTCGATTGTTACGCATTCAAGCACCAAATGAGATGTAAAGCCCTTTACATCTCTTTTTTCCGATATGAACTGTAGGTGACGCTTTGATTAAAAGATGATATACTTCTCATGAACAAAAACGAGAGTAAAAGGAGATTTTTTAACATATGTCAGAGTTGATTCATCACATTGAACAATGGTTATTAGAGTTTGGTGTCATCGGACTATTTTTCGTTTCTTTTGCGGATTCATCGTTCTTTCCAATTCCTCCGGATGTGTTGCTCATTCCGATTAGCTTAGCCCAGCCGGAAAAAGCATTATGGTTTGCGTTTATCACGACGGTTGCCTCTGTCCTTGGGGCACTCTTAGGTTGGTATATTGGTAAAAAACTAGGGCGACCAGTATTACGGTATATCATTTCCGAAGAGCGGATTGTGAAAGTAGAAGACTATTTTCAAAAGTACGGTTCGATGGCTATTTTAATTGCGGGACTCACCCCGATTCCTTATAAAGTATTTACGATTTTTTCAGGGATTTCGAACATTAAAATTCGTACATTAGTTTTCTGGTCGGTCATAGGACGCGGCATACGATTTTTCCTAGAAGCAATCATTATCTTAACGCTTGGTGCGAAAGCAAAGCCATTTATCGAGGAAAACTTTACGCTTCTCACGGTTGTCGGTGGAGTGGTGATTATTGCCGTCTTCCTTATTTACAAATGGCTTCAGCGAAAAAAGTCAATCGTATAGAGGGCGTTTCGATTACGCCCTCTTTTTTTATAGGCTATGTATATGTTGTTGATTTTTAGCATGTTATTTACATGAAGCGAAAGGCGGCGACTCTCAGCGAAAACAGCAAGCCAAGCAAGACCCATACTTGAGCGTAGCGAGGGAAGCGGCTTGCGGCTTGCGGCTTGCCCGCGGAAAGCGTCCGCCACAAGCGAAATGTATACATATCAACAGTATCGTTTAACAGAGCCTTTCTATAAAGAAAAATTGTTGAATCTAACTTTTGGTTACCAACGTAAATAATATTAGTAAAAAGAAAGGGGAGATGGCGTTGATGAATGAGAATTGCCCTAAGTGTAATGGTACAGAATTTGCCGAGGGTACCGACTTCATACCAATCAAACCGTTAGATAAAAAATTAACCATATCTACGTATTCGAACAAAATTTTTACTTTTTGCCTTAATTGTGGAGAAGTTGTTTCGATTAGAATAGAAAATCCGAATAAGTTTCGTTAATAGCTTTCTCTTCGTCCCGTACGAATGTGCATACAAAAAACGTTATTCGACAAGGAATAACGTTTACACACATTAAGCCGGAAACTGGTCATCTGTAGATGCTACCTTGATAGCGTCATAGGCTAGCTGTAACCGCCCTTTTATATACGCTTGAGGATCATACGCCACATAATGCCCTTTTAACCGATGCATTTCAATGTCGGCAAACGTACCTAGCACACGACATACATGATCAAGGGCTTTTTTCAAATTTTCCACTTCTGTGTAATAGTGACGATTCATACACGTATACGAAATTTCATCTGCTGTTCGACGAATATCTTTTAATGTCTCCATATCAAACATCGCCTGATTCATTGCATCCCCTCCCTATTTTATGTATATCTTTGATGCTCCCATTTTATGAAACGAATTGAAATCGGATTCATCATTCTGTTCCTAGTGAGTGCTAAATTAGATATTTATTTTTGTGTTTTTTTTACATACGTGGGGGAATTTAGGTGAAAAAAGTGGTCGATTCGGTGCAAATATCTCCTTGTTGAACAGACCAACTACCCTAGTTTTCTATTTTTTATGAAACGTTAGGTGATTTTTTGCAAAAATGCCTCGATTACGATAAACTAATCGATTTTAATCGATAATAAGAGCTGAATACTTTGAATACTGCTTCTTGGATAGCAATATGTATTGCCTTTTTTTAGGTGTATTCGCTGCCATAAGTAAAAAGAAAAAACACTAGGTGATTGGCACCTAGTGTCCCTTACTATAAAAATCGTGCTTTAGGGATGATGGTAAGGTGGTCCATGTTTTGATACTTTTAATAACATCTAATCTTGATTTTGTCTTGGAAATTTTAACGCCTACCTGGGAGAACTTCTGAACTAACTGCATTAATTTTTGCTGATACGAATCCAATTACTACCACTCTCCTACATTCCCCTCTACAAGGATGTATCTATGTATACGAAAACGAACGTTAAAAGTTTCATAAAAATATTCACTAACGTAAAAAGTTAACCTGTACTTGCACAAATAGAAGCTTCCTTACTCAACCGACCGGAAGCCTCTATTCGTCCCGTTAATACATTTTTAAAAACATTGAAACGACCGAATTCGTCTCGTATCCATTCCGTAGTAACCCCAGTAAGATCCATACCATCTCCAACCGGCCACTGAGGTTCGGCCGATATACGTTGGGTAAAACCAAAACGACCTTCGATTAGTTAAGGTGACATAGGTGTATTTGTTTAAACATCCGTAAAAGGCACCTGGGTCAACGGCTTGTAAACTTGGTCCTTCTTGCACTTGAGGGGTAAACGACGGCGGTGGTGAACTTGGTGGGCCTCCAAATCCTTGCTGTTGTCCCCCTCCAGGAAAAGGAACTAAACTAGGTGGTGGGCCAAATCCTGGTTGTTGCCCCGCTCCAGATGGTGGAGTCGTCGGATAACCACCGTATCCTGTTTGATCATATGGTGGATAACTTGGCTGTCCCAATTGACCAAGAAAATAATCTAATGGATTAAACTGACGATGATACATGGGCATTCCCTCTCTTCTTTTTTCCTTCCCTTTACCTTATGCAAAGGAAAAAGATATGTGCGAAATCCCATGTTCATTGTCTGCATCTACTTAAAATCTTTCATGTAGTATTTCTTTATCCATTAACGTGAGTTTATAAAGAAACGCCTGTGGGAATTTATTCTTCTTTATTAATTCGACAATGTTATCATTGGTAAACCCAAACTCGTAGCTCTTTCCCATTTCGGTTAGTACAATGGACTTGATACACGGGAACCTCTCTTTCAAGAATGATAGTTTCACCAATTAGAGTACTAGTTATCCGTCCCATTTCAAGATGATTCGGAATGAGTCCGACTTTATATGAAGAAGATCTACCTATCCGCCCAACAGAAATTTCAAGAGCATCCTCGTTGTCTAGGTCTCGATCTCCAAAAAGCATAAGAAACTTCAAATTATCTTCTGCTCCATAGTCCATAAATTTCATCGTATCAACGAGTTCGCCGTCGATATATTCTTCAATTTCGTATAAAATTCCGACATTGGAATGAAGGTTTCCTTGTAAGATATAGCCGGTTGCATTTAAGTGGGTTACACTTAAAATTCGAAATTCATTCTCATCAAACGTATAAGGCTTCAGTTGTAAAGAAGATACATCCTGTTCGGAACAACTTGCGACAAAAAAAAAGCATACTTCCCACAAAGAACAATTGAAATCTTCGTAACATTGATCTTTCTCTCACTTTCTTAACAATGTCGATAAGCTAGAAAGGTCATCAACCACGTAATCTGGTTCCACATCAAGTTCATCAAAAGGCAGTCCTGCGCGATTTACCCACACCGTTTGAAAGCCGAAGTTTTTCGCTCCGGCAATATCCCACGCATTTGCGGACATAAACAAGATGTGTTCTCTTCCAACCCCTAACCGATGGACAACATGCTGATACACCATTGGTGACGGTTTGTACTGCTTAATTTCATCTACGCTAATAACTTCATCAAAATATACTTCAAACCCAGCATGAGCTAATAATGGAGTTAGCATCGATGCAGGTCCATTTGAAAAAATGGCCCGAGTTTTGTTGGAAAGGGCGGCTAACGTTTCCTTGACTTCTGGAAACGGTGTTAATCGTTCGTATTGATTGAGGAGCTCCTTTTCTGCTTCTGGTGTTAACTCCACCTGCTCGAACCGACACGCATAGCGTAACGCTTGTTTTGTAATGACATCAAATGGCACATAGTTTTTCATTACCTGTCGTAAAAAAGCATATTCAAGCTGCTTCTGTCTCCAACGTTCACTCACTTTTGGACCTTTCTCCCCAAACAAAGACCGACACGTTTCCGTTACCGAAAAGACATCAAAAAGCGTTCCGTACAGATCAAAAACAAGCGCATCTACTTTCATCAATTTCATCCTTTCTACCAATATAAATCAGATTACTGCATATAAATAACGCAATTGAGGTTCATAAAATTTTGTTGGGGTAAACAAAGAAGAGGTATTGGTATATGGTAGTTAACAGCTTCCTTGGAAGTTAAAGATTAATTTGTACATACGATTTATGGCGGGCTATAACACGATTAATTACGTGTTCACCGATAAAACTACTCAGTATCGCCATAAAAAACATGTGCATCGTATCCATTACAACCCTATTTTGTTTCAATTCCTTTTGTTGGAAGTATTTTTTTATTCATTATATCATTTTTTTCCAGCGAACTATGTTCAATTGCCTTTTCATTCCTCGATAGCTCCAAAAAATAGCAATGACGGTCTTTTTAGTTTATGCCCTTTTCTCAATAAAGAATTTCTTCTATGGAAGTACCAGAGTTGGATATAATGCCCCTTCCTTTGGAATATGGTGTTAACAGATACTACCTCAAAGGATGGAGGGCTTCAATTTGAGTACGGAAGAAATACAGAGAATTATCCAACAAACATTACCTTATCAGGCAGACGACGGTTCGTTTCGCTTCTGCTTTGAAAATGGTATTTTAACAGACGCGTATACGATAATATTATTACGGATGCTAGAATACCCGTATGATGGACTGATTGAGCAGCTCGTAGACCGGTTATGGAAAAAACAAACGGAAGATGGAACTTGGAAGTGGTATGACGATGAAGGAGAAGGAAATGTGTCCGCAACAATTGAGGCTTATTTTGCGCTCCGCTATGCGGGGATATCTCCTTCTCACCCGAAGCTTCGCTTAGCCGAGCAATTTATTCGTAAAGAAGGAGGAATCAATCAAGCCCACTCGTTAACAAAAGTGATGCTTGCCATGAATGGACAGTACGATTGGTCCAAAGAGTGGACCGTTCCGATAGAAGTGTTGCTTTTACCAGACTGGTCTCCGTTTCAATTTCAGGATTTAGTCAGTTCTGCCCGTGTTCATATAGCACCCATTCTCGTTTGCGCGAATCAACATTTTTCGATAACAACAAACGAAACACCTAACATTCGTCCCATTCTTGGTTCTACCACTTTTCGGTCCTTTGATGAAGTAATAGATTTCTTCGAACAAGCAGTATCTCATCTTTTACTCCTACCTTCTGAACTACATCAAAAAGCATTAAAAACGGCGGAACAATATTTGCTACAACGTATTGAGCCCGACGGAACGCTGTATAGTTATTTCAGTGCAACGTTTTTTATGGTGTACGCCCTGCTTGCTCTTGGATATTCCAAAGACAATCCGGTGATTGTAAAAGCTGTTGACGGACTGATTGAATTTATATGTAACCCCGACGAAACAATCCACGTTCAAAACTCGACCTCAACGGTATGGGATACAGCTTTAATGAGCACAGCCTATCAACAAGCCGGGGTCTCCCCTTGGCACGATTCGTTACGACGTGCCGCCCGATATCTTTTACTGCATCAACAGACAAAATATGGGGATTGGGTGGATCGAAATCCAGACGTTCGTCCTGGTGGTTGGGGATTTTCTGATAGTAATACCATCAATCCAGATAACGATGATTCGGTGGCTGCCTTAACTGCGTTGTATCCATATCAAACGGATGCGAATTATCGAGATGCCTGGTTACGAGGTGCTCATTGGTTAGAGTCGATGCAAAACGATGATGGTGGATTTAGTGCGTTTAATAAAAATACCGACTCCGAATGGGTAACGTTACTTCCGTATGATGGAGCCAAATATGGGTTTTCAGATCCATCAACGGCCGATTTAACCGGTCGTGTCCTTAGTTTTCTTTGCACATATCGGAAAAAGACGCTTCAACATCGTTCGGTGAAATCGGCTGTGCGTTGGTTGCTGCAACATCAAGAACGGAACGGCTCGTGGTACGGGCGCTGGGGTATTTGTTACATTTACGGAACGTGGGCTGCTTTAAAAGGATTGCGGGCTGCTGGAGTTCCCGGCAGTCATACTGCCATTCAACGGGGTGTTCGGTGGCTATTATCGATTCAAAACGAAGACGGTGGCTGGGGCGAATCGTGCCGAAGCGATCATGAAAAGCAGTTCTGCCCTCTCGGTGTAAGCACCCCCTCTCAAACCGCTTGGGCACTTGATGCCTTATTAACATGCCTCGATATAAACGACCGTGCGATTCAGCACGGGATAAAAGCATTAATCAATTTAAATCACGTGAACGATTGGCGCACGAAGTATCCAACAGGCGCTGCTCTCCCTGGAGGCTTTTATATTCATTATCATAGCTATCGTTACGTATGGCCTCTCTTAACGTTGGCGCATTACGAACGAAATCGGAATAAGAATGCTTAAAATGTTCTGCCCGGACGTCATATGGGGAAAATAGATGAACAGGTGGTATGCCTGAATTCAGATTGAATGGATAAGGGTTTATAATTTCGTATTTAGGTTACGTTTTTCGCTATACGGTATGTTGTGAAATGACTGTGGTAGGCGGTTTCGGCTGGTTCGATTGCTGTTTTGACCGGTGGCTTACAGTTTCAGTCGGAGGGCTTGCACTTTCCGCCGATGGGCTTGCACTTTCCACCGATGGGCTTGCACTTTCCGCCGATGGGCTTGCACTTTCCGCCGATGGGCTTGCACTTTCGGCCAATTGGCTTGCACTTTCGGCCAATTGGCTTGCACTTTACGTTTATTTTTCTCTTGTCAAAGTTTGTACTTTTGATTAAACTAAAACACAATATATCTTTTTCCCTCGTATAATTTTGGGAATATGGCCCAAAAGTCTCTACCAAACGACCGTAAATCGTTTGACTACGGGGGTGGTTTGTAATATAGGGACATTGTGTCTTTTTTGCATACCACTCCTTATTGTCAAACTCTAGGAAGGTCCTAGGGTCTTTTTTTATAAGGAGGAGGAATGTTCATGAATCAACAATTGCTTAAAGAATGATCGATGTTAGTGCAAAACGGAAATTAGCTGACGTCGTGATTAAAAATGGAAAGATTGTGAATGTTTTCACTCGTGAAATAATGTCAGGTGATGTGGCCATTTATAAAGGAAAAATTGTCGGCATTGGTTCTTACGAAGGGAAAAAGATGGTCGATGCTGAAGGACGCTACATCTGCCCTGGTTTTATTGATGGACATATTCATATCGAATCTTCATTAGTGACACCGCAAGAGTTTGCTAGAATGTTAGCACCTCATGGCGTCACAACGGCTATTTGTGACCCACACGAAATTGCAAATGTGGCTGGAAAAGAAGGCATTCAATTTATGCTGGATGATGCCAAAGAAGCACCGATTGATTTAAGGTTTATGCTTCCTTCTTGTGTCCCGGCGACGTCGTTTGAACATGCAGGAGCCACTCTATTAGCAGACGATTTAGCCCCATTTTTCTCACACCCTTCCGTTTTAGGATTAGCGGAAGTCATGGATTATCCAGCGGTTTTAACAGGCGAGAAACAGATGCTCGACAAATTAACGATGACGCAAAACGTTACGAATCAAATCGATGGACATGCCGCAGGTTTGAATATAGAAGCACTGAATGTATATCGCACAGCAGGCATTCGAAATGACCATGAGGCTGTAACTGCAGAGGAGGCATTAGACCGGTTACGCTTGGGTTTTTACGTTATGATTCGCCAAGGGTCAGGAGCCAAAGATTTACCTGCATTAATTTCTATCATCAACGAACAAACGGCACGCCGACTTCTATTTTGTACTGATGATAAACATTTAGACGAATTAATTGAAGAAGGGACGATTGACCATAGCATTAGACTCGCCATCCAACATGGAATCGATCCTTTAGTAGCTATTCAAATGGCTACGTTAAACGCCGCCGAATGCTTTGGTCTTTATACAAAAGGGGCCGTTGCACCAGGCTATGAAGCGGACCTTTTACTTCTTAATGACTTAGAAACCATTTCCATCTACCAAGTGTGGCGCAAAGGACAACTCATCGCTCAAAACGGAACGTGTTTTCATAAGAAACAGAACGACAGAACTTTATCCGAGCAACTTACGCAATCTGTTCATTTACCTTCTATAACAAAAGAACAATTGCAAATTCCTGTGAACGATCAAGCTCTTGTCATGGAAATTATTCCAAATACGATTATGACGAAAAAGCGGATTGAATCCGTCACCGTCAAAAATGGGTTGTTCGTCCCTTCTACTGCTCTAGATCAATTAAAAATAACAGTCATTGAACGGCATCACCGGACAGGAAATATCGGTCTTGGAATTGTAAAAGGGATGAAGCTACAACGAGGGGCCATTGCCACAACGATTGCTCACGACTCCCATAACTTAATTGCCGTCGGAACGAACGATGAAGATATGTTAACGTGTATACAAGAAATCGAACGAATGCAAGGGGGCATCGTGGTCGCCGATAACGGAAAAATCATCGGAACTCTACCACTTCATATAGGTGGACTAATGTCTAAACATCCTGCAGAACAAGTCGTTGAAGAGCTTTATCAATTGGAACAAGCGCTTAAAGCTGTTGGGGCACCGACTCATTTCAATCCATTATTAACGCTGTCCTTTTTAGCATTACCTGTGATTCCTGAATTAAAAATTACCGACATGGGCTTATTTGATGTAACGACATTCCAACATATTTCTGTAGCTGTTCAATAATCAAACCCCCACCGTTTCTTATCCAAAAGGAACGGTGGGTTTCTGTTAAAAGGGATGTTCCTACCTATGTTATAATAATCCCGATGATGAATGAAAAAGGAGAGGTTCCTGTTGGTAAAAAAAATTGTCCTGTATGATGGAGATTGCGGCTTATGTAATCGGACTGTACAGTTTGTTTTTCGACACAATCGAACAAAAGACATTTATTTTACTTCATTACAATCACCAACGGGGGTACAACTTTTAGAATCATATGGGCTTCCTACCGATGAGATGGATACGTTCGTATATATACGAAACGAACATGCTTACACACATTCGTCCGGGGCGATTCGTTTATTGACTGATTTAGGTGGGGGTTGGAGAATAAGCGGTTTGTTATTACTTTTTCCTCGTCCATTAAGAGATGCTGTTTATCGATGGGTGGCAAACAACCGACACAAATGGTTTTCGGCATCACCCCAATGCTCGCTTATGACACCAGAGATGAAAAAGCGCCTGTTGGACGTATAAGACAAATTTCCCGATAAGGTATGTCGATTTCCCGAGAAATAATGAAAAACTTGTCGTTGATTGTATTCATTTTTATACAAGTGATTTTCGTATCGATTTTTGTTGATACATATGGTGATCTGCTTTGATATACAGTTGTTCCATTTTACCTCGCGAACTGTTTGTATAGGCGTACCCTATGGACACGTAAATTGGTAAATGCGGATTATTCATATTATGTTTCTCAATTTCACGTTCAATGTTTTGGACTAAATGTTCGACTTCTTTTTCGTCTGGCATCGCTACAAGGAATACAAATTCGTCTCCGCCAATTCGAAACAACGTTGTATGTTCTGAAGTAAAATTTCCGAGTAATTGAGCTGCTTGGCAAAGTAAATCGTCTCCTCGTTTATGGCCAAATTGGTCATTCATTTGTTTTAAGTTATCTAAATCACAAATAATTAAGGATATCGGAAGATTCAACTTCTCATTATATGTATCCATCAATTTATCGAAGTATTGTCGATTATACAATCCCGTTAAACTATCATGAGTGCTTTTGTACTCCAGTTCTTGTTGTAGTTCGATATTTTTTGTGATGTTTCGAATAATTCCTTGAATCGCTACCATTTTTCCTTTTTCATACACCGGAGTAGCGTATTCCTCGAACCATTGATATTTTCCTTCCTTATTTCTCTACCGTTGAATAATTGGCTTTTCATAATCAAGATTTCCAGTCATTTTTTTCAAGAGGGTCTCATAATCGTCAGGATGGATTCGTTCAATTGGTTCGAATGGGTTTTGATAACTATCCTGGACTAACCCTTCTCCTAAGTTCGCGTCTAATGAAGGACTTATATATTTAAATTTCCATTCTGGCTTTAGCTCAAAATAATAGATAATGTCTTTGGAATTTTCTGCCAATTTAAAAATTCGCTCAAGTTCATTTATTCGTTTATTGATTCTACGGGCTTTCGGCAACTGAATCATACGATCAAGTAAAATACCAATAACTATACCTCCAAGTACCCACGACATCGTTGCAGCCCCCTCTATTCGAATAATCCCTCTTTTTATAAAACACCAGAATCACTTGCAGGTCAATCCAATAATTCAATTTTTTGGATATTAATTATTAAAAAAGAAGCAGGAAATCCTGCTCATACTATTTTATCCTGTTAAAATATCCTCTTTAGGATAACGAATGACGACGCTATCCGGTTTTGTCATCGAGTATGCCAACGTAAGGGGTCCAATTTTTCCAATAAACATAACGATAGCAATCACTATTTTCCCAAAAAGAGATAATTGACTTGTGATGCCCATCGACAGCCCTACCGTTCCAAAGGCAGACACCACTTCAAATAGTGTAGCTAAAAAATGGCCTTGTTCAGTAATAGATAATAAAAAGGTGGATAAAGTGATCACCCCTAAGCTAACGATGGCAATCGCAAGCGCTCGAAACACGATCGTATCGCTAATCGATTTACGAAACAATACGACCTCTTTTCTATTTTTCAAAAAGGCAAATACAAATATGGTGATCGCTAAAAAAGTAGTTAATTTAATACCCCCACCCGTTGAAGTACTTCCAGCACCAATGAACATTAAAATCATTATAAAAAACAATGTTGATTCGTTTAAACTTCCAATGTCTACGGAGTTAAATCCAGCTGTTCTTGGAACAATCCCTTGGAAAAACGACGCTTGCAATTTACCGAACCAAGATAAATTTCCAAGTGTATTTTGATATTCTAGTACGAATATGACCACCATGGAAAAAAGGTTTAAAAAAATCGTCCCAAATAGCATTAATTTCGTATGCAGCTTCAATTGGCGAAAGTCCTTTTTTTCCCATAAATCAATTAAAACCGTAAAGCCTAACCCACCAAGAATAATGAGTAAACTAATGATCAAGTTCACAATCGGGTCAGCAACATACTTCGATAAACTGTCAGACCAAATCGAAAATCCCGCATTGTTAAAAGCTGAAATGGAATGAAAGACGGCGACATACATTCCTTCTTTCCAGCCATATTCCGGCACCCAACGTACCGAAAGTGCACAAAAAGCGACGGCTTCGATGATTAAAGAAACGATTATTATTTTTTTCGCTAACGCGACGACCCCACCGATGGACATATGGTTTAACGATTGCTGAATTAACATCCGCTCTTTTACACCAATGCGTTTACCTACCATTAAAAAAATTAACACGGCAAACGTCATGATTCCGATGCCACCGATTTGAATTAACAGTAAAATGACGACTTCCCCAAACGTAGTAAACGTACTTCCGGTATCAACAACAACTAATCCCGTCACAGTCAGGGCAGATACCGTCGTAAAAAACGCATCCACCCACGAAATTTCCTGCTCAACCGCTATTGGTAGCTTTAATAGCACCGTTCCTAGAACGATAAAACTAAATAAAATGAGAGTTAATAACCTAGCCGGATTCATTTTGAAATATTGTCGTTTTTGAAATTCCATAGTTTAACACCTTTACTTGTAGTAGGATTTGTACAACTTTCGAAGGAAGAATAAAGAAATAAATTACTATTATTGTAATGCTTCGTTTATCATTGGACAAATGCTTGATGACTGCCTTTAAGCATTGAGACACAAAGTTTTAGATTTGGCTCAAAAAATCTTGGATTGGGTTTATAGGACAACGCAATTGGCACATTTTTAGCTCAAAGAATCCAAACATTAGCTCAGAAAAATCTGATTTTGGCACATAGAACCCGAAATGGGGCTCATAAATACCGATAGGAACATTGATCCCTATGTTCGGGACATTCAAACTAAATGGCCGAGAGAACATGATTTTGTCCATAAAACTGTTATCATGGCCCTTATTTTTTACTAGACAGTTACCTAAGTCTACTCTTTTTTACTTACGAGCGGCCCAGTCAAACCGTTTCATTATGATACATAGAAAGTCGGTCGAGTAACACTTTCGGGTCGGATTCGACGATAATCAGCGAGCGGCTTTTTTCTTGTAAAAATTGCTGTTCGACCATGTGATCAAACAATGATAGAAGTGGTTCATAATATTGATGAACATTTAGCAAGCCAATTGGTTTTTGATGAATACCTATGACCGCCCATGTAAATACTTCAAAAAATTCCTCCATCGTTCCCGGGCCACCTGGTAAAATGATAAATCCGTCAGCTATACTAGCCATCTTCGCTTTACGCTCGTGCATCGTTTCGACCAGAATTAGCTCCGTCAAATGGGGATGCGAAATTTCTCGCTCATGAAGCACATGAGGCATGACTCCAATCACTTCCCCGCCTTCTTCTATCATCGAATCCGCTACAGCGCCCATAAGGCCCACACTACCTCCACCATAAACAAGCGAAAGTCCTCGTTTCACCAACTCTTTCCCTAACTGAATCGCTCCTTCTCGATATTCAGGAGCCACTCCGTTTCTTGAACCGCAAAATACCGCTAGACGTTTCATATCCTTGTCCTCCATTTTTGTTAAAATCTTTACTTTTTATTTTCACTGAAGGTGATTGCTTTCTCAAGTGCCTCCAAAAAAGAAAAGGATACTTCTCTGGGAAGTATCGTGAACTAAATTTTATTGGACATCTTACTAAGGTCTTAAATTTTTAAACTTTTACATCCGGAAAGATACAGGGCCAATTCCTTTATCCTTTCATTTGTTCTTTCTTTCAATATATTGTTGTTCGTATCAATCGTGAAAAACGTGTCCCCTTTAATGATATGGTCAGAAAGGGTGAGGAGTCCGATGGCTTGCTTGCGAAGTTTTTTCGCCACGGCGAGCGTCGTAGCGGTTTCCATATCGACACCTGCATGGCCACGTTTCGCCCATTGTTGCACTAACTCTTTCGTTTCGACCATAATCGCTCCGGTAGTAAAAACCGTCCCAGTGATATAACGATATCCTCGTTTTTCACAAAAATCAATCGCCTCTTCTACTAAACGAGGATCGGCTTTTACCATCTTTTTTTCTGGTAGGTACCAATGCGAAACACCATCAGCCATTTCAGCGCCAGTCACAATCAAAATATCACCAAACTGCACTTCTTCAGCCAGTCCACCGAAATACCCGGTTTGAATGAACCGCTCCGTCCCAAGGATAGCAAATTGATGCGTAATGACCGCCGCGCTTGGACCCCCAAACACATTTGCAAAACCTATTTGCTGATGACCAATCGTTCCAACGATGGTATTCCAGTGGGGTGCACATGTCCTCGACTCAAACGTTTTTTCCCATTTCGTTAAGATTTTATTATGATCCCACGCTCCATTAATAATCATAGAAGATGGGACATCATGCTCTGCCATTTTAAATGCCTTAAGCCAATCTTCTTTCACAAAATCACCATATAATTTCATCCGTATCTCCTTTATCTACTAAAATTAAAAGTTATCAATCCCTTTTTTCTACTTTTATTTTCACCAAAAGAACAAACGTGTCCTCTTGAATCATACGTTCTACCGCTTCTGGGTCAGAAAGATCATACGTCTCCATACTATTCTCTGTATGGCGAAAGGCCCCTAATATTTTCGTTTCACCTGATGTTAAACGAACCGTCTCTGTACCAACTCCATCCTCCCAACCAGTCATGCCAGATTCAATGATGAATTCCTCTTCTATTTCATGAGGATTAGCTGAAACCCCTGGGCCATAAAGAAAATACAATTGTCCCTCGTCTCCAGGATTGATGATGCCAAATCCTATTGGACCCTCGTCAACTTCTTTTGGGCTTTTCCCAAAAGAAAGTTGTGTGATGGGATGGTCGCTTACTTTTTGTCCATTTTTATACCCTTCCACCCAAATGTCGACCCAACTTTGATCGGCTTGCGGAAGTTTTAGATGAAAATCAAATATGTTACCGAGAGCTAATTGATCAAACGTTTGTTTAAAAACGGAATCCTCATTCAACGAAATGTAAGCGACAATATCTTCATCGGTATCGCTGTTCTCTTGGCATCCGCCAAGAATGGCTAGCATGAACGCTATAAAAAACAATGAACCCAAACGGTAAGATGGTTTGGACAAATCATCACCTCCTTTTTGAATCAGACTGAACCTTGTAAGATGCAGCCTGAACCTTATAAAGAAACTTGCTGTTCACTTTTTTCAATACTCGCGGGAAGATGTTTTTGTTTAACCGTCCAATAAATGGATGCACTTAAAAGTAAAAAGGCCGAAAGATAAAAGGCGACACGGACATCCCACATATCGGCAATAGCTCCAAATAAAAGAGACGAGACCCCAAATGTAAAGGAAATCAAGGTGCTTTGTGCTCCATAAATTTTTGGCAACTTTTCCGGTGCCCCTTCTTTTTGCAAGAGGGTATCAATTCCAATAGACTTCATTTGTTCTACGACCCCTATGAAAAAGCTGAGTGCCAAGGCCAATAACGCCCACTCATTGAGCCCAAACCAAAAAGTAATGCCGCTGACAGAAAATGAGGCAACAAGAATGACCTGTTTCATATGACGTTCGATCAAAGTGGCATACTTAGAACATACAACGCTACCAAGAAGAAGCCCGATAAAGAAGGACGTGTTAATATACCCCCACCAAGCTTCCGTTGCTTGAAGAACCTCTGTCACAAACACATATAAAATTGCCGCAATCCAAACGACATACGCTATCGCCTCAAGAAAAATCACAATATGAATCGTACGAAACAACGGGTGAGACCAAATGATATTCCAACCTTCTTTTAACACATCGCCTGCTTTTTCACGTCGACTTTTCTGAAAAGGGGTCGGATCTACAAGCCCCGTCATCAAAACGGATGAACACACGTATAGGATAAACGTGAACCAAAGAATGTTTGGTCCCCCCATCGCTGCAACGAGTACGCCCCCGAGTCCCCAGCCGCCTAATTGCGTCAACTGCTGAACACCTGAGACCCAACTGTTTGCTTTCACTAGCTCACGTTCATGAACAAGCCGTGGAAGCATCGCTTGTGTAGCTGGCAGCGCCCAACCATCTAAAAAGGCAATGAACGCACCTAACGTTAGAATTACGAACAAGTTCAATTCGGAGGTAACATGCATATCCAAAGCAAGCAAAAGCAATAGGACGGTTTTACTTACTTGTGAACCGACAAGCAAGGATTTTAAAGGAAACCGATTAAACAAAATAGGGGAAATGACCCCGCCTAAAAACCTTCCGAACGTCGTAATAAATGGTAAAAGCGCTAAATAAAACGCCGATTTACTTATTGAATATAAAATGGCGATGAGCCCAACGACATAAAACACGTCACCGAAATTCGCCAGCCCCTGACCAACCCATAAGGAACGAAAAGATTGACTGTTCATCATGACTACCCCTTTTTAATTTATTTTTTGCGTTGAAAAAGGGTAGTTTTTTACACTGGGCGAACACCTCCACTTTGTAAACTTTACAAAATTATAGATGACGCAATTTTTCGAATTTACTAGTTAAAAAATAATTCCCTATTCAGTGATCGGGTAGGATGATGAACAGGTGTCAATCTCCATGTAAAAAAGTCAAACTAGATGAATATAATTACCCAAATCTTCATTTGTTTTTTAAAAAATTTACCAAGTTTCATCCAGATGTTCACCATAATATTGGAGTGCTGTTCTGTATTTGGAAATCCACTTGTCATCGGAGGAATGAATACATACCTTTAGTAATGTAGAAACAGCTTCTGAATGTTCTTCCAAGTTGTACAACGTTAAAGCCATAAATGTTTGAAGGGCTAAGTTTGTTGGAAACTCTTTTATCCCTTTCTTGAATACTTGCTTAGCCTTTTCATACTCACCTATGCATCTGTAACTACTACCTAGTTGAACATACGTGGCCTCACGAAGTTCGCCTTCAATTTGACACACTAGTGCTTGTTCATAATACGGTATCGCTTCTCTTTCTATACCTAACGCATCGTGGGCGGAGGCACAATAAAAGTTAAGTTCGGGATGATCAGGTTGTTTTTCTAATAGTTTTAGAAGCGTTATTCGGGCTTTTTCAAATTCGTTATTTTCTAATAGCTTTTTTAATTCATATAACATCGTATTCACCTCTATAATTCCCACGTAAACCAGCGACCATGGCCATCCGTTTCTCCAACAGTAGTCTTGTATTCTTTTATATTGATAAAGTAATCAAGGTGGAGTTTCCGGTCCCACATATTGTTATAAAGATGAAACACCTCTCTTGTTTGGCCAATCGTCCGAATGTTTTCTATTAATTGTTTTTTCCTTTCTTCTGGTATTTGATTGGCGACGTGAGTATGAAAGATACATAGAACTGAGTCATGAGGAATTTGATTTTCCATTTCAGGGAGTAATAATACTCCATCCCCTTCCATCAACTGCAATGGTTGATTTTTCACACAACTAGCCGCTTTTTCAAACAGCTTTCGTCGCTCTTTATGTTCAGGCCAAATTAATGCTTTGAGCCATAACTCATCTTCATGGTTGTTAAGATCATTTATATGCAAATCAATTCCAATTCTTTGAACCACTGGCGGACTTTTTTCTATAAAGAACGGCTGCCGATTTCCTTTTATTTCAGAAGTAATGTGTACTTTAGACTCCACGTTCCCATACCGTTTATTCGTTCCATACGTATAACTGTATTGGTCCCATAACAGCTGGAATCCGGCACTCGTTCCAATCTCCACGAGTGTTAATGGCTTTTTTACTTGATCGTAAATAAAACAAAAAACAGGGTACAAATAAGCACAACGTCTGACTTCGTTCGTTTGGACAAGTTTTTGTTGAAGAATCGGGATTATCTCCTGCTTGTTTTGTAAACAAAATTCCCGGAAAGAAGAGAAGGATTCTGTGACATCTTTTGGATGCTCTACTAAACTCGTATAATATTCACGAAGTTCATGTTTCTTTCCTTTCAGTAACAAGTAGTGAACCGCACCGAATAATAAGTTAGGAACAGGCTGACCAGGTCGAGTGTGTGCAGCTAATTCCAGCAGTTCGTCATCTTCAGCTATATTTATGGACAAATGCTCATATAACTCGGATGACCCTTTACATTCTATTTCGGCAAAATGACGAAATCGCTGGGACAGGATCTCTTTTTCCACTAACCGTTCCCCCTCGCTTTCCAAAAGACATGAAAAATCAAATAATTAAAGACACTGACACTGTATTACAAAATAAGCCAGTTTTTTTATAGTATCTATGCCACTATTCTGAATGACAAATAAAAGGGTAATGAGTTTATAATTTTAAAATCTTATTTTGATATAAAAATCCACCGCCCACCTATCAATCAAAAAAATATTTCCATGTTGCCCAATTATAGTATAATTAATACAGAATATTATGAATATTTTATAATTAAAAGTCGTTTTTTCAGTAATTAAAAGGAGGATAAAAAGATTCTTTCTTTAATAAAATCCTAAACTACATTAATTTTCCATGATAGGGGGAAATGGGATGAAAAATACTCCGTTAAATAGTAATTCGTTACCGACGAATTTAGGAAAGCCGAGAGTACCATTAATCAATGTTTTTAAATTTATTGTTTACAGTGCTATTGGGATTTTTATGTTTTTTATTCCGGTCACCATTGGAGAAAAATCATCGATTATGCTTGATCATATTGTAAGTACGATTCAAAAAAGCGTTCCGTCCGTATTACCTTATTACGCATTGATTGTCATTTTTCTCGGAGCCTTATACCCTTTTTATACTAAAAAATGGAATTCTAGTAAAGTGAACATCGCGTTCTCTATATTGAAAATTTTAGGTCTTATAGCAGCTATATTATTAATATTAAAAACAGGTCCTTCTTGGTTGTTTGCCCCAAATATGGGTCCATTCTTATTTGAAAAGCTTGTTATTTCTGTTGGCTTGCTTGTTCCAATTGGTTCTGTATTTCTTGCGCTATTAGTGGGATATGGCTTACTTGAATTTATCGGAGTACTTCTGCAGCCGGTGATGAGACCGATTTGGAAGACGCCAGGCCGTTCTGCGATTGACGCTGTTGCCTCATTTGTCGGCAGCTATTCCATCGGTTTACTTATCACGAATCGAGTATTTAAAGAAGGAAAGTATACGATTAAAGAAGCAGCGATTATTGCAACAGGTTTTTCAACGGTATCTGCCACGTTTATGGTTGTTGTCGCCAAAACGCTTGGCTTAATGGAAATGTGGAATATATACTTTTGGACAACATTAATCGTGACGTTTATTGTAACCGCTATCACAGTCCGCATCTGGCCGTTAAAATCAATGAGTGATGAGTATTTTAACGGATTAAAAGGAAAACAAGAAGAGGTCGTGAAAGGAAATCGAGTTCAAAAAGCTTGGGAAGAAGCAATGGCCGCTGCGGAAAAATCGCCTTCTTTATGGAAAAATATTTATCAAAATTTAAAAGATGGATTTATTATGACCATGTCCATTTTACCGTCGATTATGTCTGTCGGCTTGCTTGGACTTGTCTTGGCAGAATATACCCCGCTATTTGATTGGCTTGGTTACATCTTCTATCCTTTCACAGCATTATTACAACTTCCAGAGCCTATGCTTGCAGCCAAGGCGGTAGCGATCTCCATAGCCGAAATGTTTTTACCAGCACTGCTCGTAACAGAAGCCGCGCTCGTAACCAAGTTTGTTATTGGAGTGGTTTCTGTATCGGCAATTATTTTCTTCTCTGCGCTTGACCATGTATTTTATCAACCGAAATTCCAATTTCCATCACGAAAATGCTTGTTATTTGGGTTGAACGAGTTGTACTCACAATTATTATTGTGACACCTTTAGCATTTTTACTTCTGTAAACATCGGTATCCAGCAAAAAGAGGGGGCTTAAATTAGCCCCCTAATTTTACGTTTCGCTCTATTTTGCAAATGGTCTCAAACGCGTTCATCCAGTTTGGATTCCGTGCCTCCGTCGTTTACCTATCTACTTTCTTTAACCGTGTTGCTTGAATAAACATTTCTGGAGTGGACATGCTAAACGGTGGAAAAGGAGTTGATGAGGGATGGCACAAGAAAGAATTGTTGCTGTGAAAAAAAATGGGGATGGCGACATTATTAAATTTAAAACGTCTTCCGGTCGTGTGCTCTGGTATCACGAAGCGCTGCAGGAAGTCGAACGTGGAGCGATTTCAGGGGTCAATATTTTTAAAGGCAAAGACGGTGAACATTATATTCGCAGCAATGCTGATGGGGACCCAACAAACAATTTAGACAACTTACCGACATTTTCTTAAAAAGGAGCGGTTAATATGACGAAAAAATATAATAAAGGAAGCATGAATCAAAACTCACCAAAGCACACCGATCCACTATCAACGAACCCAACGAGTGGCGATAATAGTAAAGGGAATAAGCATAATAAAGATCAAAATGATAAAAGCGAAGGGGTCTGATTCATATCAGATCCTTTTTTGTGAAAAGAAATCGAATTAGAGATATATAAATACAATAAATCTATTCAACTCAACAATCGATTCTTCATTCCTATTTTATTTAAGTAATCACCTGCTAAAAATTATATGGTTACTTAAAAATCTTTGGAAGTGCAACCGACATTCAATAGCAAGGCCATACATATAAACAAATGCCAGTTTCCACTTATTCTAACCTCTTCCTTAAAAATATCTCTCTATTTTTCCAATATTACGAAATTAAACTATAATGATATTACATATCAACGACTGATTAATTGGGAATGACTTCACTAATATTTTTTAATGATTGGCTATGTTATATGTCATTGTTATTTTTAGCAAGTTATTTACATGAAGCGAAAGGCGGCGACTCCAGCGGGAACAAGAAGCCGCAAGACCCATACTTGAGCGTAGCGAGGGAAGCGGCTTGCGGATTGCCCGCGGGAAGCGTCCGCCACAAGCGTAATGAATAAATATCAACAGTAACGTTTAACAATGCCTAATGATTAAAAAGAAAGGATGGACTAAGCTCTATGTTTTACCGCAGAAAATCTTATATCGTAGCCCCAGAGATTGTAGAAAGTTTTAACAAGCATTTTAACGAAACCCTTTTACCTACTCAATTAAAATACGGTTCTCGCTTAATTGGTCGATGGATGGTCCCTCAAACTAAAGGACCTGTTGAAATCTTTGCCATCTGGGAGTATGAAAGCTTTGAGGAATATGAAAAAATTGAAGAAAAAGTAAGAAGTGATCAAGCGCATGTTGAGCGTGTGAAAGCCTGGTATGACCAGCATGGCGGCAGAGAACACGTATGGAAACATTATTTATTAGAAGTGAAGAATGAGCAAATAGTGTCAACGGTGGTTAAGGAAAATAGCCAGGCTCGTTAACATCAGAAAATCCCACCGTCAAATGATTGAGGGGTGGGATTTTTTTACATTTTGACACATCTTGGTCCATGAATACATTTTAGGCTGTTTATCAAAATCCACCTTTATCTACCAGTTCATTAAATAACAAAGGTACATAATAGACCATTCCTTTTACAATGATATGTGCAAGTAATGCAATGGGAGCTTGTAAAATAAAGCCTAAACATAAAAATAAATGAAACTTTCTCACGGTTAATAATTGCTCATGAATCAAGTATTTCAGCGTAATGAAGGAATAGGGATAGATAATAACGATCGATGTAATGATCCCTGGAACATAGCTTTGAAATAAAATCAATTGGATTAGATGACCGATTCCATTAGCTAAAAATATGCCAGGTACTAAAAAGGAAAAGAAAGTCTTAGGTTCCAAACCTAAAAAGCGTTTATTCTTTGAAGCTTTATAGCATCCTATGAACGTTAATATCCATAAAAGCAAAAAGGCTAAAGTAAACTCTAAGGTTGTTACTTTAATCGGTACGACATCCGAATGCTTCGTAAGAAACTCCTCTACAGTTAAAATTTCTTCCACATCATGAATGAAATACAGTAATGGAAAAAGCCAAATCAACCGATTGAGTTTGGAAATAGGAATGTTCATTTTCTACCACCTTGTAATAACATTTAAAACAGAGGGGAAGCTGTAAAAATTCATACTAAAAAGTCCCCCTCTTTGTTTAATCATCGGTATTATTTCTCCATTATCTTCACGAATTCCCGCTTTTTCTTCATTAATTCCGTTAGTTCCTCATCAATTTTTTGATATTCCTCTGTACCTGGTGTTAGTAAACTAATGTTCCCGAGCAGCTCCGTTATTTTCGTTTCGATAATGGCTAATTCATTTGCTAGCTGATTTTTCGTTAGAGCCTTCTCTTTATCACGATTTTCACTATATTCCTTCAACCCGCTTTCGATTCGTTTAATTTGTTGGTTGTCAATGACTAATAACTTGTTACATATTTTTTCGATAAAATAACGGTCATGGGACACGACCAGCAGTGTTCCTGGAAAGTCGAGGAGCGTTTCTTCTAGTTGCTCACGGCTTGGAAGGTCTAAATGATTGGTCGGTTCGTCTAAAATAAGCAAGTCGATGTCGTGTAGAATCATCTTCACCAGTTTTACTTTCGTACACTCCCCTAAACTTAACGCGCTGATCGGTTTTGTAACTTTTTCTTTTAGTCCGACGTTCGCTAATATCGTACGTGCCTGTGCTATTCGCTCTCGGTCGACTACATCGAGATATTGGAGCACCGTTTGTTCGAGTGGAAGGTCATTGACATCTTGGCTTAAATAGGCGATTCGAAGCGATTGGCTTTTCCATAAGGAGCCGCTTGTGGTATTCTCTTCACCTAGCAACATTTTGAGTAACGTCGTTTTCCCAGCCCCGTTCGGACCTAATAAGCCAACCTTTTCTCCGTGATTGATATAGAAATAACTAGATTGAAATAGTATGCGGTCTTGAAACTGTTTTGATAGTTCTGTTGCTTCCACTACACGTTTGCCTCGTTTTTCCCCTCCTTGAAAATGAAACGTAACGGACATTTCGTCCTTCGGCTTTTCCGCTTTGTTTTTGGTCAGCTCTTGTTCCAGTCGTTTTAATTTCGATTTAACTTGCTGATCTTTTTTCTTTGCTTTAACGCGGCCATATTCCTTTTGCCGAATTTCCGCACCGACTCCCACTTTTCCTGCCATTCGATGGGCTTTATCGGACCATTGCTTTAACCGAGCTACTTGCTTTTCAATCGTTTGAATTTTCCGCTGTTGTTTTTCATACTCTCGTTGTTGCTTTTCTATTTGATGCTTCTTTTCCTCCCGATACACCGTATAGTTGCCTTCATAAATGGTTAATCGGCCATCTTCCAGTTCAAAAATTTTCGTCACCGTTTCATCTAAAAAGTAGCGATCATGGGAGATGATCAAGGCCGCCCCTTCATAGGATTTCATTTCATTTATCAGCCACTTCACACCTTGCAAATCTAAGTGATTCGTCGGTTCGTCTAAAATAAGGAACTCTGGATGTTGAGACCAAATAGAGGCTAATGAAAGCTTCAAGCGCTCCCCATTACTAAGCTGTCGATACCGCTCGCCTTCCCAACCAACATGTTTTTGTACTCCTAACTTACTAATGATATGAAAAAAATCTTCGGACACTTCTTCTGTTAAATCTGTTTGGTCAGTCGATTGCGGTAAATATCCAATTTTTAGATGTAAAGGGATAAAGGTGATGGACCCTTGATCCGGATCAAGCTCCTTCATTAACATTTTCACTAACGTCGTTTTCCCGGCTCCGTTCCAACCGATTAACCCGATTTTTTCACCTTTTTGTATGTCAAACTGAATATCTTTTAATATGACACGCTCACCGAAGCTTTTAGAGACCTTCCGAACTTGAATCATTGTCATCGATTGCTCACCTCATTCTTTAAAAAATAAAAAGACACCACTCCAGAAATCTAGAGTGGTGTCATCCCTATGAAAGATAGACGTGTCCCGATAAGCCAAGAATGACCTAAAACATACGTATCCTTATGTTCGGTAAAAACAGCGTATATCCTAAAAAAGGGCAGACTAATCCCATCTCTAGATTTCTCATCATATGAAAATGAAATCTAAAAATAGGATTAGTACTTCATGCCCCCGTTCATGCTCCTTCCATTAATTTCTATAATTAAGTATAAATATTCTAATTATTTAGTGTCAATAGTTGGATACGAATCAACCTTCCCATATCTCCCACCGCCCCCAGCATGAATAGAAAGCTGGCCTGTTCGCGCAAGAACGATTAGGTGAGCAACCTTTGGTCCGATAACTTCGGTGAGCTCTTCCTCTGTGGTGCCATGTAACACACGCATTTCGGTTCCAAAATGGTCGAGCAGCTTTTGATACGTTTTTTTCCCAAGACCCGGGATAAACTCTAACGGCACTTGGTAAATATACGGTGGCCGATTGGACGGAGGTGTACTGGCTGTTTTTAATTCTTGAATCCGGTCGGACACGCCTTTGATTTTTTGCTGATGACCGCACATTTGGCAAGGGTTCTGTTCGTTTTCGATCGGATGAAAACAGTTCGCACAGGTCGTTTGATAATATTTTCCAAGGAGCGGGTTCAATCCGAAATTGGCGATAATTCCGCGTCCATCTTCCTCTTTGAACGCTTTTTTTAGCTCGGTGAAAGTCGGAGCGTTCATGCGAATGATTTGATATTCTCGGGCGATTTTTCCGAGCGAATGGGCATCGGAATTGGTGACATACGGATAGCAGTGGAGTTCGGCTAATTGGTCGGCCATTTTCGTATCCGCGCTTAGCCCTAACTCCACCGCATCAATGAGGTCAGGATCGAACACTTCGCGTAAACTTTTTTGTACACCTTTTCCGTACAGGCTTTTAAAAGGGGTAAACGCATGCGCCGTGATAAACATACCTCCTAACTCTTTCACGAAGGTTTGTAACTCGGTTCCAGTTTCATAAATACGCTGCGAGCTTAACGTAATATTTTTTACCCGGCTTTCGAGCCATTTGGAAAAGGTACGCATCGTTTGGATGGTTGGTAAAAATACAAGCACATGAATGGGTCCATGGCACCGCTCATCGTAAATTTCTAATTCGCTTCCTAAAAGAAGGGTGATATCGTTGGTGATGATGCCCCCTTCTGGGTGCTCCATCATTTGTTGTTGTTCGATGGCTTGTTCCAATTCGTCCAGAACTTCGGGCACATGACAATCAATCACCCCGACCATGTCCAATCCTTTTGTTTTGGAAGATTCTTTTAAAATATTAGTGAGCGTTAACGTTTTGGCGCCGGTAATTTTGACCGGCTTTCCTGATGCGGTTCGGCCGATATGAATATGTAAGTCTACGTAATAGGTGTTCATTTAGATGCTCCTTACGTTGGTTGTTTCAAAGATGCCTTTTGATCAGTTTGAGCACTTGTTCCCAATAATTTGGTAGATGGGGTAAAAACCGGTCTTTTGTGACACGTTTCTTTGTATTTATATTATCTCCACTATCCGACAGGACAAATCCTTCTACTGTTATTTCATCTCGCTCTCCTAACCATAGCTCACAAAATGAGTAAAATTCTGCTTTCATGATTCCAGCTACTTCTTCTTTTTGTAAAACAAAAATTTCATCCAAGTTTTCTTCACTAATATAAAGAAAGACGTTTCCTAACTCACGGTCAATAAAGTGGTTACTAATAATTTCGTCTTTAACGACACCGAGTGGAATGAGCTGCTTAAAAGATAGGTTAATTCCTAATTCTTCTTGTACTTCTCTAACCCCATCCTGAACCGTCTCATGTTTTAATAGATGTCCAGCAGCTGTAATATCTAACAGACTAGGAAAATCACGTTTTTGATTACTGCGAAGTTGAAAAAGGATGAAGTCCTTCCCGTCTTCCTTACTGATAATCCAACAATGAAACGTTTCGTGCCAATGCCCCTTTTGATGCACCTCTTCACGAGTTGCGCTGCCAATTAAGTGATATTGTTCGTCGAATATGTTTAGTTTTTCTGTCTTCATGGACCCTTACCTATTTAACTTCCAGATTGAGTTGCCAAGAAACCCCATATCGATCTTCTACCCAAGCGAACTTTGGACTGAATGGATAAGAAGCTAAAGGCATTAATACGTTGCCATTTTGAGATAATTTTTCAAATAACTTGTCTATTTCTTCTTCTGTATCACACGTTACAAACAGGGACATCGCCGGAGTAAAAGGATGATGCTCCCCACTTGGGTTATCGATACACATGAACGGTTGACCTTTAATGGTGAAAGTTGCATGTAACACTTTACCGTTTTCATGATACGAAACATGATTGATCTCTGATTGGTCAAATATGGAAATATAAAAATTCATAGCCTCTTCCGCTTGCCCATTAAACATTAAAAACGGTGTAATTTTTGAAGAATGTTTCATTTTTAAATTGCCTCCTTTTTGCTTTTGGGGACAGTCCCGGGGGGGGGG
>NZ_JBCNBW010000058.1:0-4407 GCF_050478865.1 Aeribacillus pallidus
CTGTCCCTCACTACTTTAAAGTTTTAAAATCTTAAAAACCCACCTTCCGAATGAATGACTTGTCCGGTGATCCATTCAGCTTCGTCGCTTGCGAGGAAGGCGACTAATCGGGCGGCGTCTTCAGGGAGTCCGATACGTCCTTTTGGAAATTTAGACTTGAGATGCTTCTTGATATCTTCTGTCATCCATCCGGTGTCGGTTGGTCCTGGATTAACGGCATTGACAGTTATCCCAAGTGGAGCGAGTTCGGCTGACAACGTAAGCGTAAAAGCTGAAATGGCTCCTTTGGTCGCAGCGTAGGCTAACTCCCCTATCATCGGACCTTTATCTTGGCCTGAGGTCATATTAATGATTCGACCAGAAGTCAGATTTAACTTTTGAAACCTCCGAGCAAATTCGACACAAAGCAAGAAAGTTCCTCTCATATTGACGGCGTAATGGTCATCCAACAGCTTCGCATCTAATTGTTCATACCCATCTCTTTCCGAGTGAGCTGCATTGTTAACCAATATGGACGGAAACCCCATCCGTTCAGAAACAATATCTAACAGCTCACTAGGAGCTTCAACATCCGATAGATCACAATCTACACTTTCACAACGAACACCCGTCGAACGGATTTCGTTTGTAAAATCCCGCACCCACTCTTCATCACTTTTCCAATGGGTAAAAAAAATATCCACTCCTTTTTTGGCAAACTCACGGCAAATAGCCGCCCCAATTCCTTGGCGATGGCTGACACCCGTTACAACAGCAATTTTTCCTTTCATACAATCGCCCCTAATTTAATCAAATTTGGTTTATATTATACCTTTAATTTTACAATATTTGGACAAAACTTTTTTGTGGTACGAAGAAGGAATAGAGAAAGATTTATTGAATATATTTGGAATATTTTTCTTAAAAAAGAAGGGAACGTTTATGCAAATGAAAAATAAACTCCATACATGGAAGAATCCACTCCTCTTGCTAATCGGAATAGGAGTAGCCAACGTAGGTAGTTGGATTTATTTTATCGCCCTAAATTTAATTGTGTTAGATATGACCGGATCACCACTGGCCGTATCGGGATTGTATATCATCAAACCTTTTGCTGCTTTAGTGACGAACGTTTGGTCTGGAAGCCTCATTGATCGGTTTAATAAACGGAATTTGATGATTGGTTTAGACTTTACCCGTGCCCTTCTCATCTTTTGGTTACCTTTTTTCGATTCATTATGGGCAATCTATGTTTTTGTATTTTTTATCAACATGGCCGGCGCGATGTTTGAACCGACCTCTAGGACCTATATTACCCAATTAATCCAACCTGAAGATCGCAAACGATTCAATTCCCTTCGAAGCTTAATCGACTCAGGTGGATTTCTCATCGGTCCTGCCATTGCCGGATTGTTATTTTTGATCGGCACTCCTTCTCTTGCTATTTTTATAAATGCGGCGGCTTTATTTTTGTCAGGATGGATTACTTTCTTTTTACCGAACCTTGAATCGAATAGGGCGGCACCAACGGCCAAATTTTCTTTTAATCTATTAAAAAAGGATTGGGCAATCGTCATCGATTTTAGCCGCAAGTCCGCTTATATCATGCTTGTCTACTTTTTATTTAGCTGTTTAGTCGTCCTCATGACGGCAGTCGATTCATTGGAAGCTGCGTTTTCAAAAGAAATTTTATTATTGTCTGATACGGAATACGGGTTTCTTGTCAGTGTGGCGGGGGCAGGTGTTGTCGTTGGGGCGCTCGTCAACGTAATGACGGTAAAGAAAATGACGACGTCCCTGCTCATCGGCTTAGGATCGGTCTTCGTCTCGATTGGCTATCTCATTTATGCTTTTTCGAACGGATTTTTATTAGCGGCTATCGGCTTTTTTGTTCTATCCTTTTTTCTCGCTTTCGCTAATACAGGATTTCAAACTTTTTATCAAAACAACATTCCTGTAGAAGTGATGGGACGAGTAGGAAGTGTATATGCGTTTGTCGAGGCCTTACTAGTTATTGTGACAACTGCCATTTTTGGAGCAGTCGCTCAAATAGTTTCCATCCGAGTGATCGTAATAATGGGGACACTAATTATGTTAGTCATGACAATATTCCTCAGTATCATTCTCTTACACCCATACAAGAGCAACTTTCATCCTACCGCTAAGACTAGACACCATCTATAAATCGAAAGTGAGGGACAGTCCCGCACTGCTTTAAAGCATTGAGGGACTGTCCCCAAAAAATCAGTCCCATATTTAACTATCTAGAGAAACTCTCTCTACTTTCGTTTGTTTCGACTTTACTAATGTTAACGCCATGCCGCTATATATAAGAATCATTCCGACATTTTGTAATGCATTTGGACGAAAGCCGAGGAAAATCGTATCTAGTAAAATCGCAACGGCAGGGTCAAGGAACACGAGAACCGAAATGATTTTAGTAGAAAGATTACGAACACTATCAAAGAATAACAAATACACGATTCCTGTATGAACAATTCCAGTTGTGGTCACGGCCAACCAATTGGAGGCTGTTAGATGATGAAATTCTTCAAGATGGATCAAGGGAAGTAACAAAATTACACCTAACCCCGTTTGAATAAACGTCGTTGCGTAGGGACTTAACTTTTGAATACCTTTACTGAGCAAAGTGGTCATCGCGTAAAATAGCGCGGCTAAAAGCCCCCATTTGATTCCAGCCGAAACCCCTTGACCACGAAAGCTTTCTGCATTGAGATCTGATATAAAAACGGTTCCTATAAAACAGAGGATTATGGACGTCACCGACAGAAGGGTTAAGCGTTCACGATAAAAGATGGCTCCTAAAATAAGCACAAGAACAGGAGCTAGGTGATAGACAGAAATGGCAACGGTGATAGATGTATTTTCAAATGACTTGAATAAAAATACCCAGTTAAACACAAGGAAAAAGCCACACGCAAGCGCTTGAAGCACTTCTTTTTTACTCCACTGTTCCGCCTTATATTTACCTGTAAGCAACCAAAATAGTATTAAAAAGACGGTCGCACTTATACAACGAACAAAAACTAATTCATAAGAACGCAAGTCTGTAAGAACGGTAAAATAACCAATCGAACCAAAAATAACCATTGATACAACCATTTTTAACGTCGCGTGTGTTTTGGCACTCAAGTTGGCTTGGTGAATACCCATAGTCTATTGACCTCCTGAGGAACAATCGCTTTGACACTTTAAAGGGGTGCGGGACTGTCCCCTTTATGTACTTTGCCTACATAAAATCCAAAGATAATTAATATTGATGGGATTATAGAAAATAAATAGCCGAGTTTTAACCCCAATTCTTCACTTATATTAGTGAATGAGTAAGGAATCCAAATAAAAGAGGTATAACCAACAATATGATAAAGGAAATATAAATTCCCTAATTGTAATGTTAAAAAACTAATAGCCCAAATACACAAGCCTAATCCTAAAAAGAAAAAGGTTGAGCATAACACCTCTTTCGCTTGAAACCATTTTGGGAGAAAAGAGCTTAGTAATAAATATCCTATTATATTAAAAAAGAAGAGAAATAAAGATAGTTTGATTGCTTCCGAATGCGTCCGATCATTAAGAGTAGCTAAAAATAAAGTTAACGAAATCCCACCCATAAATAAATGAATGGGTAATGTAGAAAATAAATATCTTATAATTGCCATCCACTCACTCACTTTCGTTGTTTAATATTTTAAAGGACCGCGGGACTGTCCCTCACTACTTTAAAGAGTTAAATTACCCATCCCAAACCTATTTAATAATCGGAGTGGATACCCCTTCTACCCAATCATAAATGAAGGGTGCTTGATGAGGATTGATGTTTGGGGGTAGTTCGTTATTATGTAAGAAGCGTAATTCTCGGCTTTCGTTATTTCTTTTTAGCTCTCCTTCAAATTCCCTGACGTGAAAAATGATTTGAATACTATACACTTTATCCCCATTGGCATATTGGGTGAGTCCTTTTTTACCTGAATATAAACCGAACAATTGAGGATGATAGATTTTTAGATTTGTTTCCTCATAGACTTCTCTTTCTAAAGTTTCTAAGAACGTTTCGCCAATTTCCATAACTCCACCAGGTATTCCCCAAACATCCGCGTCCGTTCGATGTTGTAATAATATACGACCATATTCATCTTCAATAATCGCACCACACCCAACGGTTAACAGTGTTTCATGACCAATCATCCTTCGCATAGTTTGAATGTAATCGTTCATGACAAGTTCCTTGCTCCTTTTTATATAATTAGAAAGAAGTGAAAATATTGTACGAATGTTCATGATTTTTAATGTAAAATTATCCCCATTGTATCTCTTTTTAGGAATGGTTATGATCTTAAATTCCATTTTACTCCATCCCGTTCAGTTTTGGTATGTTTTATCACTTTAAATGAGTGAGGGACAGTCCCG
>NZ_JBCNBW010000059.1:0-69876 GCF_050478865.1 Aeribacillus pallidus
CACATTTAGTATAGAGCCGAATCTGATCAATTTAATAAGTCGTACGTTCTTTATTACCCAGTAGGTGCTGAAGAAGACGAAAACGAAGAAATCGAAATTATGGCATCTGCCTTCACACCTGGTGAGGACGATGACGGCGGCGAATTGCAGCCGATTGAAACGGAAGAAGAATGGGATATGATTGAAGAAATGCTTAACACATTTTTAGCTGAAGAAGATGAAGAATAAGAAACCGAATGGCCACTTCTAAAGTGGTCATTTTTGTTTGTTAAATGATGAAACGGTTGGTGAAAAAAATATAATTTGTAAATAACAAAAAAAGCTATGAAGTACATATTCCAATCATTAGGTGCAAAACATCCTCATTTTGGTGCAAAAGTAATCAAAAGTGGTACATAAAGCATTCTTATCTGATTTTTAATTCTATTTTTGGCATTGATGTGAAAATGAATGGAGTTATCTAAACAAGCTAAATCTTTAAACATCGCTGATACCTATCCTTTTTACTACGCTATAGATGGCATATCTCTTTTCATTTTTATGGAATTTTGATAAAAAAAGAATTTGGTCTAGCATGTGATCGATTTTATAGTATAATAGTGAAGATGAGTAAAGGAACGAATATCCCACTTTTTGGAAGGGGGAGCGGAGATGACAGAAAAGAAAGGTTATCGAGAGGAAATGTATAAAAAATTGCTTGAACGAAAAGAAGAAGCAAAAACCGTTCGAAAAATTGTTTTCTTTACTACATTAACGATCGTTGTCATAATGTTAGTGGTTGGCATTAGTGGATTTTGGTACGTGAATTCGGCATTAAAACCACTTGATGCGGATAGTAATAAGCAAATTGAGGTAGAAATTCCAATCGGTTCGAGTGTCACTACCATTGCGAACATTTTAGAAGATAAAGGAATCATTAAAAATGCAACCATCTTTCGCTATTATGTGAAATTTAACAATGAATCAGGATTTCAGGCGGGAACATATGCATTATCTCCGTCAATGACGTTACAACAAATTATTAAGAGTTTAAAAACAGGAAAAGTATATCAAGAAGTAAAATGGAAACTAACAATTCCTGAAGGGTTGCAGCTTGTTGAAATTGCCGCAATTATTGCGGAAAAAACGAATCAAAAGAGTGAAGACGTTTTTAGTCAGTTGAATGATCCAGAATTTATTAAGAATATAATGAACAAATATCCAGCATTATTAACGGAAGAAATTTTAGATGAAAATATTAAATATCCTCTTGAAGGGTATTTATTCCCAGCAACGTATCCAATGTATGAAGACAACCCTACAGTAGAGGAAATTGTCGATATCATGTTAGAAAAAACCGTAGAAGTTATTAGTGAATATGAAGATGCAATAATTGAGCGGAATTTATCCGTACACGAATTGTTAACGATAGCTTCTCTTATTGAAGAAGAAGCAACAGCTAAAGCTGACCGTCAAAAAATAGCCAGTGTTTTTTATAACCGTTTAGATGCCGAAATGCCATTACAAACCGACCCAACGGTTTTATACGCCTTAAACAAACATAAAGATCGAGTGTTATACAAAGATTTAGAAGTACAATCCCCGTATAATACGTATATTCATAAAGGCTTGCCGCCGGGTCCGATTGCGAACGCGGGGAAAATGTCCATTGAAGCTGCTTTGTTCCCAGCGGATACGGATTATTATTACTTCTTAGCCAACGCAGAAGGAGAAGTGTTCTATTCCACTACTCTTCAAGAGCATAACGAATTAAAAGCGAAATATATTACGAATAACTAATAATTGATAAGAATATGGAAAGAAATATTCGCTTTCCATATTCTTTTATGTTAAAATAGATAAAGTATGTTCCAAAAGCGTATTTCACAGATGTATGGTAAGTAGAAAGCGACTCCGCTTTCTCTTTTTCATGTTTCTATACCTGTGAGCGCTTTTTTTCATGTGATTATCTTTTAACTAAAACCGACAACTTTCCCAGTTTAGGGAAAAAGGAGGATGTTGTCGTGAATCAAAGGATAGAGTCGTACATCGCTTCCTTCATTCGTGAGAAGTCGTCCTTATTTTTAGAGATGGAACAATATGCTAAAGAACAAAACGTCCCAATAATGGAGTCGGTTGGGATGGAAGCATTGCTACAGTTCCTTCGTCTTCAACAGCCCAAAACGATTTTAGAAATCGGGACGGCCATCGGTTATTCGGCATTACGAATGGCCTATGCCTTACCTAACACAACCGTTGTAACCATTGAGCGGGATAAAAAACGATATGAAGAAGCTCTTTTATATATTCAACGTTCAGATGCTAGCGATCGGGTAAAACCTATTTTTGGGGATGCCTTAGAAGTGTTCGATACTGTGAAGGAATGGGGCCCTTTTGATGCGATTTTTATCGATGCAGCGAAAGGGCAATATCAAAAGTTTTTTGAGTTATATGAACGACTTTTAACATCAGAGGGAAGTATATATTCCGATAACGTGTTATTTAAAGGCCTAGTCGTCGCCGAGGAATTCGACAATAAGCGAATCAAGCAATTAGTAAAAAAAATTAGAGCCTATAATGAATGGTTAATGCACCATCCTTCGTATCATTCGATCATTCTTCCTGTAGGTGACGGGATTGCAATAAGTAAAAAAAGAGGTGGAAGCAATGAAAAAGCCTGAATTGTTAGTGACACCAACGTCAGTAGACGATATTCTGCCGCTTTGCGATGCAGGAGCAGATGCGTTTGTCGTTGGAGAAATGCGCTACGGGTTACGATTAGCAGGTGAATTTTCTAGAGAAGATGTAAAAAAAGCGGTTGAACTTGCTCATAGTCGTGGAAAAAAAGTATACGTTGCAATGAACGCGATCTTTCACAACGATAAAGTCGATGAACTAGCTGACTATGTAAAATTTGTCCAAGAGATTAACGCGGATGCGATTATTTTTGGTGACCCAGCGGTGTTGATGACCGTTCGAGAAGTAGCGCCAAAAATGAAGCTGCACTGGAATACAGAAACAACTGCGACGAACTGGTATACATGTAATTATTGGGGAAGAAAAGGAGCTAAACGTGCTGTTCTTGCGCGTGAAATTAACATGGATGCCATTTTAGAAATTAAAGAACACGCGGAAGTAGAAATCGAAGTGCAAGTGCACGGAATGACGTGCATGTTTCAATCGAAGCGGACGTTACTTGGTAACTATTTTGAATACCAAGGAAAAGTGATGGAAATCGAAAACCGAAAACAAAATAAAAACATGTTCTTACACGATAAAGAACGTAATAATAAATATCCAATTTTCGAAGATGAAAACGGTACTCATATTATGAGTCCAAATGATATTTGTATCATTGATGAATTACAAGAGATGATCGAAGCCGGCATTGATTCTTTTAAAATTGACGGGGTTTTAAAAAGCCCTGAATACATTATCGAAGTAACAAAACTTTATCGACAAGCGATTGATACATGCGTAGAAGACGTCGATCGTTACGAAGAGATAAAAGATGAGCTTTATGCAAAAATTGAAGAAATTCAACCGGAAAATCGTCCGTTAGATACAGGTTTCTTCTTTAAAGAAACGGTGTATTAAAGGAGGGTCAGAGATGACGGTAGTAAAAAATGATAAAATATCAACCATTGTTGATGGAAAACGGGTCATTGTCAAAAAACCAGAGCTACTCGCACCAGCCGGCAGCTTAGAAAAATTAAAAATTGCCGTTCATTACGGTGCTGATGCGGTATATATTGGTGGACAAGAATATGGGTTACGCTCCAACGCTGATAACTTTACGTTAGAAGAGATGAAAGAAGGAGTGGAGTTTGCTAATAAGTACGGAGCAAAAGTGTACGTAACAACTAATATTTATGCCCATAACGAAAACATTAACGGATTAGAAGAATATTTAAAGGGCATTCAAGATGCAGGGGTAACGGGAATCATCGTCGCTGATCCCCTCATTATTGAAACATGTCGTCGGGTCGCTCCAAAATTAGAAGTCCATTTAAGTACGCAACAATCCCTTACTAACTGGAAGGCTGTTCAATTTTGGAAGGAAGAAGGACTTGAACGTGTTGTATTAGCGCGTGAGACCAGTGCAGAGGAAATTCGTGAAATAAAAGAAAAAGTGGATATCGAGATTGAAACGTTCATTCATGGAGCGATGTGTATTTCTTATTCCGGTCGCTGTGTATTAAGTAACCACATGACAGCACGTGACTCTAACCGTGGTGGTTGCTGTCAGTCTTGTCGCTGGGATTATGATTTATATGAATGGAACGACGGAAATGAAATTCCGTTATTCTCTGAAAACGACGCCCCATTTGCAATGAGTCCCAAAGACTTAAAGTTAGTGGAATCTATTCCAAAAATGATTGAGCTCGGTATTGACAGTTTAAAAATCGAAGGTCGTATGAAATCAATTCATTACGTAGCGACAGTGGTAAGCGTTTATCGTAAAGTAATCGACGTTTATTGTGCTGACCCAGATAACTTTAAAATTAAGAAGGAATGGTTAGAAGAATTAGATAAATGTGCGAACCGGGATACGGCTCCGGCTTTCTTTGAAGGCGTCCCAGGATATCAAGAGCAAATGTTCGGGGTTCATGGAAAGAAAACAAAGTACGACTTTGTCGGACTTGTGTTAGACTATGACCCTGAAACACAAATGGTGACATTGCAACAACGTAATTACTTTAAGCCGGGAGACGAAGTCGAGTTCTTCGGTCCAGAAATCGAAAACTTTACGCAAGTTATTGATACGATTTGGGATGAAGATGGAAATGAACTTGAGGCTGCTCGCCATCCATTACAAATCGTGCGCTTTAAAGTGAACCAACCAGTTTATAAATACAACATGATGCGAAAGGAGAACCGGTAAGAAAGATGAATCGTAAACCCGTAGTCATTGGTGTAGCGGGCGGATCGGGGTCCGGAAAAACGAGTGTTACAAAAGCCATTTATGATCATTTTCAAGGTCATTCCATTTTAATGCTGGAACAAGATTATTATTATAAAGACCAAAGTCATTTACCATTTGAAGAACGGTTAAAAACGAACTATGATCATCCGCTTGCTTTTGATAACGATTTGTTAATTGAACATTTACATCAATTATTACAATACAAACCGATTAAAAAACCTGTGTATGACTATAAACTGCATACCCGTTCTGACGAAGTTATTCATGTTGAACCAAAAGATGTGATTATCTTAGAAGGCATTTTAGTATTAGAGGACGAAAGATTGCGCAACTTAATGGATATTAAGGTGTATGTTGACACTGATGCAGATATTCGCATCATTCGACGGTTACAACGGGACATTAAAGAACGCGGACGAACAATGGAATCGGTCATTGACCAATACATTAACGTCGTTCGTCCGATGCATAACCAATTTATCGAACCGACAAAGCGTTATGCCGATATTATCATTCCTGAGGGTGGCCAAAACCATGTCGCTATCGACTTAATGGTCACAAAAATTCAAACAATTCTTGAACAAAAAGCATTTTTGTAATACGATATCATAGATATCAAATATAAATAAGTGAGAAAGATTGTTCATTTCGTTGCGCGCCCTCCTTTTGGGGACGCGCAAAAACTTATATTTCGTTCCGTTTATTTTACATAGGCGAACAATTTGGATGAAGAGGAGTGAATAGTTTTGTCTAACGAAAAAGTATATCCAATGACTAAAGAAGGTAAAGAGAAATTAGAACAAGAATTAGAATACTTAAAAACGGTTAAAAGAAAAGAAGTAGTCGAGCGTATCAAAATTGCGCGCAGTTTCGGAGACCTTTCCGAAAACTCTGAATACGATTCAGCGAAAGAAGAACAAGCGTTTGTTGAAGGCCGTATTTCCACTTTAGAAACAATGATTCGAAATGCGAAAATCATTGAAGATGATGAGCTTAATTCAGATACCGTTTCCCTTGGTAAGTCCGTTACGTTTGTTGAATTACCAGACGGTGAAGAGGAAACATACACGATTGTAGGTAGTGCAGAAGCCGATCCGTTCGAAGGCCGTATTTCGAACGATTCCCCGATTGCGAAAAGTTTACTTGGTCGTAAAGTAGGGGAAGAGGTAGTTGTTCAAACACCAGGCGGTGACATGACTGTCAAAATTATTGCTATAAAATAAAGGAAGCATTTGCGTGCTGAACTTACGATGTTCAGCACGTTTTTTTATTGTCTCTTTTTCTCTCATGATTATTACGAAGGCAATTCGTCAACAATGAATTTGAGGTGTTGCTTTTGAGACGACGAATGGTCATGTTGGGGTGTTGTTGTCTACTGATGATTGTTACATATCTTGGAAGGTTAGCTCAAATTCAATTATTTCAAACAGAAGACTTTTCCAAGCATCATATTAACTTATTAGAAGCAAGTGTCCGCCAACGAACTCAACAACTAATTATTGACGAGGGACGAGGGGCCTTTTTAGATCGCTATGGTAAGCCTATAACGTATGACGAATTTACCGTTTTAATATTGTTTCCGTTTTTACGTCAATTGAATTGGGAAAAAGAAAAGGTAGCTCAAATTTTACAGCTACCAGTAGAGACGTTAGAAAAGCAAGTGAAGGAAGCAAAAGTACCGTTTGAATTAAAACATCCAAAAACGGAAGTTCCGTTTTCGCTTACGGAGGAGCAAATGCAGCAAATCAATGCTCTAGAAATTCCTGGGGTTTTTGCGATGATCAAAAAATATCCGAAAAAACAACATATCGCCCAACACTTGATTGGAATTACTCGACAAACCAATCAACCGCTACACGAAAAATATCCGGATAAAAATGTTAAACAAGCTGCCCAAATTGGAATTTCGGGGTTACAATTAGCTTTTGATGAGTTTCTCATTGCTGAACAAGAGACGAAGCTGTTGTATCATGTAGATGGAGAAGGGGACCCGTTGTTTGGAATTGATGTAAAGCTACTCACTCCATCGAACCCGTTTTATCCTGTCAATGTACAAACAACCATTGATGTTGACATTCAAGCGAAAGTAGAACAATTAGTTGATTTCCACGGCGTGACTGAAGGAGGGCTTGTCCTTTTAGATGTTCAGACGAATGAAATTTTAGCCATGGTTTCACGTCCGAAAATGAATTTAGCTGATCCTTACGAGAACAACAGTATTGTAAATCGGATGATAACGTCCCTTCCACCAGGCTCAATTTTTAAAACGGTGGTGGCTGCGGCAGCTGTAGAAAGGGGAGAGCTTTCAGAAGGAGCAACATTTAATTGTGATCTTGATATATATGGAAAAAAAGACAATCGTGAACTTGGCATGCTTACCTTTGATGAAAGCTTTGCTCAAAGTTGTAACCGGACGTTTGCTTTGTTAGCGAAACAATTCAGTAAACAAGACCCCCAATTTTTTGACACTTATGCGGAAAAATTAGGGCTATTAGGTCCTGTTGGTTGGAGAGGCGATTTGTTTCATTTTTCTTCCTTTCAACCGCTCATAAGAGAAGAAAAAGGACAACTTTTTTCAAAAGAGGACGACCGTAACGATGCCAATTTCATCGCCCAAACCGCTATTGGCCAACACGATGTTCGAGTAACGCCATTAGCGGTGGCCAATATGATGGCGACTATCGCTCGTGGTGGAATACAAATGGAGGTCATGTCGGTAAAAGGAATTAAATACAAAAATGGAACCACGATGAAGACATTACAGCAACAACGTAAAGAAGCTTCCATATCGTCGATAACCGCCTCCCGTCTACAACATCTGTTACGACAAGTGGTTACAAGTGAAAAAGGTACCGGACGATGGCTAGCTTCAATGCCTTATGAAGTAGCCGGGAAATCGGGAACGGCCGAGACAGGGATGTTTGTGGAGGGGCGTCAGCTTTATCATAAATGGTTTGCAGGGTACTTTCCTTTTAATGAACCGAAATATGCGTTAGTTGTTGTTAATATGAATGTACCGGAAGATAAAGGTAGCGTCATTCCTCTTTATCAAGAAGTTGTTCAATTTTTATACGATTGGGACCACAATAATACGCTTTCGGAACCACAGTTACTTGAATAATTGTAACACTTTGTCCATTGTTTCTAAAAGACATGGTACAATAGAGACGAGGAAAATGGGGGAGGAGAGTTCATGGGAAAATATATAGATGAATTAGGACCACGTTCTTCACGCCGAGCACGGCGGAGAAAAACGAACAGAGTTTTAAATATTTTAATTGGAATTGTTCTTTTATTTATTTTGTTGATTGGAGGTTCGCTATTTTGGAACAACACTGACGATGAACGAGCCGATTCGGCCACAAAACTAACAACGAAAAAAACGAATGAAGAACAAACGAAATCCAATAGCGATAACCGATTAACAAATGACGATACGGAGAATGCTGCAACAAAGGAAGATAAAACGACAGATACCGTTAACTATGAACCAAAAGATGATGTTGAAACAATGGATGATCAAGACGTTATTGTCACGGAGGGAAGCGACGATCCGAATGTCATTCAAACCGTTGTCAAGGCAAACTGGGAACCGATTGGAACAAACCAAACCGGAGAGCATGTATCATCGTATGATAAAGATTCGCTCGATTGGGAAGAAAAGCTCCAAGCTATTGCGTATGCCCTTGGGGTCGCAGTAGATGAGATGACCGTTTGGTATGTCGAAAACGGGGGTTCACCTCATACGGCAATCGGTACGATAACGACATCCCAATCTTCCGATGTGTATCGTGTGTATATCGAATGGGTTGACGAAAAAGGTTGGAAACCAACAAAAATTGAATTGTTAAAAGAAAATGATAAAGCCAATGGAGAAGACTAATCCATTGGCTTACTTCTTCCTTTTAAAATGAACAACGGCCGTATAATATTTTCGTCCATCGGGATCAAATTGAACTTGGTGGTGAACTGAGTGAACCATTAACATAATGGCTTTATTATGGTCAATTTGCTCATTAATCTTTTTTTCTAATGTTTTTAAATCATACGCTTCAAAAAATTCCACTTTGTCCTCAAACAAATCTAATTGAATATTCATTTTCATCCCTCCGTCTTTATTTTACCGATTGTCCACTTTGTCACCAATATTTTTTTGTTGCCCAATGTTTTGGAATATGGTACATTGAGAACAGTTTAACTTTTAAATTCATACTAAATTTATAGGAATTGTTAGTATATAGGTAAGGAGTGTATTCCTATGGGACGTGAATTTTTAGATATTTTTCAACAATGGGCGGAATCATATGATGAGACTGTTTCAGGTCATGATTTGGAATATGAAAAAGTGTTCGAACACTATGAGGATATATTAACGAAAACGGCTGATCGTTCGTTTGGTACGGTACTTGAATTCGGTCCTGGTACAGGAAATTTAACTTTGAAGCTGATCGAACGTCAACGTAAAGTCATAGCCGTTGAGCCATCTCTGGCAATGCGCAAAAAAGCGGAAAAAAAGCTTCAAGGAAAAGCGATATTGTTAGATGGGGATTTCTTATCGTTTGAAGTAAACGAACACATTGATTCCATTGTGAGCACCTATGCGTTCCACCATTTAACGGATGAAGAAAAAGCGAAAGCCTTTGAATTGTATGGAAAGATGTTAGCGAAAGGTGGTAAAATAGTCTTTGCCGACACGATGTTCGAGTCAAAAGAAGCGTACGAAGAGACGATTCAACAAGCGTTAGCTAACGGATTCCATAACTTAGCAGAGGATTTGCATCGTGAATATTATACAACTCACGAAGTGTTACGTTTGTTAGCGGAACAAAACGGCTTTTCGGTGACGTTTGAACGTTGCAATGATTTTGTTTGGTTAATGGAAGCGGTGAAACGGTAATCCATGTTTCAACATTTTTACAGAAAGAGGTTGTAGTCATGAAAGTAGCCATTATCGGTGCAATGGAAGAAGAAGTACAATTACTTCGGAATCATATTGAAAACCGGACAGTAGAAACGATCGCCGGCTGTGAATTTACTTCCGGTGAGATGAACGGAGTGGACGTTGTTTTATTACGTTCAGGAATCGGAAAAGTAAATGCTGCTATGTCAACGGCTATTTTGTTACACCATTTTCGTCCAGATGTAGTCATTAATACTGGTTCAGCTGGTGGTTTTGACCAGTCGTTAAACGTAGGGGATGTCGTGATTTCGACGGAAGTACGTCACCATGATGTAGATGTGACAGCATTCGGCTATGAATATGGTCAAGTACCACAAATGCCTGCTGCTTATGTGGCAGATGAAAAATTAAAAACGATTGCGATTGAATGTGCAAAAGAAATGTCAGACATTCAAGTGACAAGTGGATTAATTGCCACTGGTGATTCATTTATGAACGACCCGAAACGGGTAGAGTATATTCGCGACAAGTTCACCGGTTTACAAGCGGTTGAAATGGAAGCGGCGGCGATTGCCCAAGTGGCGTACCAATTCAATGTCCCATTCGTCATTATTCGTTCATTATCTGATATTGCAGGAAAAGAATCGAACGTTTCGTTTGAACGATATCTAGAAAAAGCAGCAGTTAATTCGGCTAACCTAGTCATGAAAATTATTGCTACATTAAAAAATGCTTAACAAGTAAAAGGCCTACTCTAAGGCCTTTTACTTTCATCGTATCGCGAACGGTGTTTTGAAGGGGGACTAGAGTATGAAAGTCTATCAGAGCGTTCATGAACTAATTGGACATACCCCGGTCATTGAACTACATCATTTTCCAAAGCCAGAAGGGGTTCGTATATTTGCAAAACTTGAATACTTCAACCCAGGTGGGAGCATAAAAGACCGTTTAGGACAACAATTGCTTAAAGATGCGCTCGAATCAGGAAAATTAAAACCAGGTGGAACCATTATCGAGCCGACTGCTGGCAACACAGGGATAGGCTTAGCGCTAGCAGCAGTGAATTCTGGAATTAAGGTTATTTTTTGTGTCCCGGAAAAGTTTAGTATGGAAAAACAAGAGTTAATGAAAGCGCTAGGTGCGGAAATTGTCCATACCCCGACAAATAAAGGGATGAAAGGGGCAATTCAAAAGGCGAAAGAGCTTGCGGAACAAATTCCAAACAGTTATGTTCCTCAACAATTTGCTAACCCTGCCAACCCGGAAACATATTATTTAACGCTAGGACCTGAGTTATGGGAACAGCTCGACGGACAAATTGACATCTTTGTCGCAGGTGCCGGATCGGGTGGTACATTTATGGGAACGGCTCGGTACTTAAAAGAAAAAAATCCAGAGATAAAAACGGTTATTGTGGAACCTGAAGGATCTATTTTAAACGGCGGGGAACCTGGTCCACACAAAACAGAAGGAATTGGCATGGAATTTTTACCAGCCTATATGGATCCATCTTATTTTGATGCGATTCATACCATTTTAGACGTCGATGCCTTTGACCGAGTCAAACAACTAGCAGAAAAAGAAGGTCTGCTTGTAGGTAGTTCTTCTGGTGCGGCGCTTCACGCAGCGTTAATTGAAGCAGAACGTGCCAAACCTGGTACGAATATTGTCACTATTTTTCCAGATTCTAGTGAACGTTACTTGAGTAAAAAAATATACGAAGGTGGGATGTAACATGCGTCCAAAAACAAAATTAATCCACGGTGGAATTTCTGGAGATCCGCATACGGGAGCGGTTTCTGTTCCAATTTATCAAGTAAGTACTTATAAACAAGAAGGTGTAGGCGGCCATAAAGGATTCGAATATTCTCGTACGGGGAACCCAACTAGACATGCGCTTGAAGAATTAATTAAAGATTTAGAAGGTGGCGTACGCGGTTTTGCGTTCGGTTCAGGGATGGCGGCTATTACAGCTGTTATGATGTTGTTTAATAGCGGAGACCATGTCATTTTAACAGACGATGTGTATGGCGGAACGTTCCGTGTGATGACCAAAGTATTAAACCGCTTAGGTATTGAATCGACATTTGTTGATACGAGCGATTTAGCCAATATTGAAAAAGAAATTCGTCCAAATACGAAAGCAATTTATTTGGAAACACCAACCAACCCATTATTAAAAATTACGGATATTAAAGCAGCGGCACGCCTTGCAAAACAACATGGCTTACTGACGATTGTCGACAACACGTTTAGCACACCATATTGGCAAAACCCAATTTCATTAGGTGCCGATATTGTTCTTCACAGTGCGACGAAATATTTAGGTGGTCACAGTGATGTGGTCGCAGGCTTAGTTGTCGTTAACAATGAAAAACTAGGAGAAGATCTTCATTTTATTCAAAATTCAACCGGTGGCGTTCTTGGTCCACAAGATTCATGGTTACTGATGCGTGGAATCAAAACATTAGGTGTACGCATGGAAGAACATGAGGCCAATACGCAAAAAATTGTGGAATTTTTAAGCGAACATCCAGCCGTGACTAAAATTTATTATCCTGGATTAGCGACACATCCAAACCATCATATTGCGAAAGAGCAAGCGCGCGGCTTTGGCGGCATGGTTTCCTTCGATGTCGGCTCAGCGGAAAAAGCAGATCAGGTATTAAATAAAGTGAAATTTTTTACGTTGGCAGAAAGTCTTGGAGCTGTTGAAAGCCTAATTTCTGTTCCAGCAAAAATGACCCATGCTTCTATTCCGAAAGAACGCCGCGAAGAACTTGGTATTACCGACGGATTAATTCGTATCTCCGTAGGATTAGAAGATGTAGAAGATTTAATCGAAGATTTAAAACAAGCTCTTGAAGTATAAAACGAAAAAACCCCTCGATGTTTGTTCATCGAGGGGTTTTTTATGCTAAAATTACCGTTATTTACTTACAAAAAATAGGAGGGAACTATGATAAAGTAGAATAAGAGGATACAAGAAAGATAGGTGATCGGATGGAAACAAAAGTTAAACAATTAAAAGAAAAAATGATTGATTTTCAACGATTCGGATACATTTTATTAGCTTTAAGCGTGTTCCTTTATTTAGGAGTCGTCATTCCAATGGAAGGAAAAACGACTGGCGATGACATTTGGCTCATGAGTGGCACATTTTTAATAATTTCCTTAGCGGGTTGTTGTTTTAACTACTCGTTAAAATGTAAAAAACAACTTCAACATTTAGAGGAGTAGCATACAACGTCAGGAGATGGCGTTGTTTGTTTTTTATTGACGGTGGGAACCTTTTCTAACTGAGCTAGATTGATATGTTCATAATGCTATAAGGTCTGGTTAATACCCGAGTTGAATGTCGATTCTATGAGCCCAAATACGGGTGGTACTGCCATTTTGTAATCTTTAGTTCTAAATCAATACACTTATGTGCCAAAATAGAACTTTTATGTGCCAGAATCATTCCTCTATGTCCAATTAATGAAATGTTCACAACCTTGCCACAAAATCGTTACCGAATGTTCACTTTTTCACAATGTCGCTTCAAGCAAATCATGCTATCTTATAAATAGATGGTGATTTCCAAACAAAGGAGTGAATAAAATGTTTGCCATCGTAATCGGTTTAGTGCTTTGTACCGCCATCGGTTTAGTCATTACTGCTGAAGTAAGCGCTGAAATCGAAACAAATTAAATCGATTATCCAAGCTAAACATTACCCCCTCTTTCAGCTGCCGTACAAGGCAGTTTTTTTGTTTAGGACATTTTGTGATAAGAAAATTGTTAAAATTGGTAAGTAGTTTAAAAAAATCTTACTAAAAAAAGCCCTTCTTCGTCGAAGGACTTTACGAATCACTGTTATTTTGGTTTTTGCGCTCTTTTTCAGTACGGTAGAACTCATGAAACATTTTCATTAATGCTCGCTTTTCAATTCTCGACACATAACTGCGGGAAATTCCGAGCTCTTTTGCAATTTCGCGTTGTGTTTTTTCTTTTTGTAAATCCAAGCCAAACCGGCCGATAATGACTTCTTTTTCCCGCTCATCAAGCACGTCAATATATTCCTTCATTTTTTCCAGTTCCATATTTAATTGAATCGTATCAATCACGTCTTCGGAATCGGATTTCAGGACGTCAATTAATGATATTTCATTTCCTTCTTTGTCTTGACCGATTGGGTCGTGTAAGGAGACATCTTTTTTCGTTTTCTTCAAGGCGCGTAAATGCATGAGAATTTCGTTTTCAATACACCTAGCTGCATAGGTTGCTAGTTTTGTTCCACGGCCTTCAGAAAAGCTTTCTATCGCTTTGATCAATCCAATCGTACCAATGGAAATTAAATCTTCTGTATCTTCTCCTGTATTTTCAAACTTTTTTACGATATGAGCGACTAAGCGTAAATTATGCTCGATTAAAATGTTTCGTGCTTCTTCATCGCCTTTTGCCATTCTCTTTAAATACCTTCTTTCTTCTTCTGAGGACAACGGCTGAGGAAAGGCATTATTTTTGACGTAGGATACTAAAAATACAAGCTCTTTCATAAATAAGCCTATGGCTGTAAAGAAACCTGCCACGTCTTCACCCCCCATGAGGACTTTTGCTATAATTCATATGTATGACAAGAAAATAGTATTTTGCTAGTCCTTAAGAAAAAGGGGGAATCTCCTTGCGATGATCTTTCAACCTGATTATTCGTTTTCCTGTTCCATGGCATTTTTGACAAACGGTTCGAAAAAGGAAGTATTTTTTTATCTTTCCTGCACCGTTACATATCCGACATAAAATAACAACTTTCAACCATCTATCACCTTCTATATTAATTTCATGAACGGAACCTGTGAGAAAAGCCTAAACGAATAAAAAGGTACATACATACGATATAAATAACACGTTAATAAAGGGGGAACATTCATGCGTTATCCATACGGCCCTGGTTGTTATCCATATCCATATCCGTATCCTTGTTATGGTTATAGGTATGGTTATGGAGGATGGTACTTTGCATTGGTGGTTGTATTACTCATTTTGCTGCTTATTTTCGGTTTTGGTCGATTTAACTGGAATTGGTAAAAATATAAGGAAGGTACGAGGGGACGCCCAGAAGCGTTCCCTCTACATTTTTTTTAGTTTAAAAGTACTAATCATTAAAAATGATAACACGATGGAGATGAATAGAATCATTTGAGGCGGAATATAAGGGATGATTAAGTACGTTAATGTTAGGAGACAACCTGCAGCAGTAATAGGAAGGCCGGTAAAATAGCCATTTTGCTCCGTAATGTTAAAACGGGCTAGACGAAAGGCTCCACACCCGATATAAAAAATAGTGAAAAATACGCCAGGAAATCCGAATTCGGCGAGCACTCCTTGATATAATAAGAGAGCGGGCGCGACACCGAACGAAATTATATCGCACATCGAATCTAACTGCTTTCCGAGTTCCGATTCAATTTGCAGCTTTCGGGCAACACGACCATCAAAACGGTCAGCTAATGCCGCTAAAAAAATGAGAATGGTACTTAAATTTAAATTACCGTTTAGCCCTACAATAATTGCAAAACAACCCAAACATAAATTGAAAAGCGTCAATACATTGGCTGTTTGGGATTTTAGCTTTTTGATTGTATGATCAACAACTTCCGAAAAAAACAATTACCCCACCTCTTTTCTAAAAGAGCCTTATAATTTTATTATATAATATTTAATTATATGACGGAAATTCCTTTTAGTTAAGGGACATTTTTCTTGAATCTTTGGAGGGAACATCATTGAAAAAATGGATATATCGTAGTTTTATCGAACTAACAAACCAGCGCTTTGTTTCATACGGATTGTATAAATTTACACGTTCCAGAATGAGCAAATCTTTCATCCGTTCGTTTGCACGCTATTATCGAATAAATGCGGTAGAAATGGAAAAGAGTATGGATGATTATAAAACGTTACATCAGTTTTTTGTCCGGAAGCTAAAAAAGGGAACTAGGCCCATTTCATCGGAACCGATGAGTGTTGTTAGTCCCGTAGATGCGGTGATTGTAGATGTAGGAAAGGTTACCCCAACCAAAGAAATCTTTGTGAAAGGAAAAACGTATTCCATTAGTGAAATGCTCGGCAGTGAGGAAATAGCAGAACGCTATCGTGGTGGAATGTATATCATTTTTTATCTAAGTCCTGGTCATTACCATCGGATACATAGTCCTTTCACAGGAGATGTAATGGAACAATGGAGTCTAGGGGGATTATCCTATCCAGTGAATAAATATGGTTTAAAATATGGGAAATCGCCATTATCAAAAAATTATCGTCGGATTACCGAATTAAAGCATTCCCAAGGAAGCATCGCCATTGTAAAAGTAGGAGCGATGTTTGTTAACTCCATCCATATTAGCAACCCAAATAAACGGTGGGAAAAAGGGGAGGAAATCGCCTATTTTTCATTTGGGTCAACAGTTATTTTACTGTTTAACGAAGAAACGTTCCAACTAAGTTCTGAGATTAACGTCCCTATGGATGTGAAGGTTGGACAAAAAATTGGTACAATAATATGTTAGAAAAATAAACATCCCTGCGTAGATCGCAGGGATTTCCATTACAAATTGCTCATTAGGAATGAAATTAGAATGGGACGGAAATAGGGAGAGTGGATTTGATACTACTTTTTTGAGTCAATTATGAAGAAGTTGCCATAATTTTGTGGGACAACGAGCGACGATGTATTTCTTTTTCAATTAATTGAATAAAATCTGGACTTAACTTTAAGGCTCTTGCTTTAAAATAAGCTTCAATGAGTAATTCATCTGACAAATGTTTCATAGTTGTCGCTCACCTCCAAAATAAATATTCTCAAACGTTTGTTAAGTACATATACTATAAGGTTGCCTTACTGTATCTTAACTCTATCAAAAGATCGAATAGAGAACAAGCGTTCCGTTATCCACAAGGAATCGTGGATAAATTGTGGTTAAGTTGTTAATAAATAGAAAATAATCCCGTTTATCCTTGTGTGCATTGTGAATAAAATTATCCACAAGTTGGGAACGTTGTGAGGTTTGTCGAAAAATTTTTATTTTTCTTTTAGTTGACGGTTGTAATACAATTATGGTTATGTTGAAACTGCCGAATAATTACTGAATATGACGTGAATTTTTTCAAAAACATTGTAAAATATTGAGGTGTCAAGTTGTGCTTAAACAATTTCTTCCGAATGAATATGTGAAGAGTATTTTTCATATAACACCAGAGGATTTAAAAGATCGGGGAATTAAAGGAATTATTACCGACTTAGATAATACGCTAGTTGAATGGGATCGACCGGAGGCTACTCCGGAATTAATCAAATGGTTCGACGCCATGAAAGAAGCGGGTATTGCTGTCACCATTGTGTCAAACAATAATGAAAAACGTGTAAAGGCTTTTGCAGAGCCACTTCATATTCCATTTATTTTTCAGGCACGAAAGCCGATGAGACAAGCATTCCGCAAAGCATTAGCCATTATGAAGTTAAAAAAAGAAGAAGTGGTCGTTATCGGTGACCAGTTGTTAACGGACGTTTTAGGTGGTAATTTGAGTGGATTTTATACAATTTTAGTCGTTCCCGTTTCCAAAACAGATGGAACGTGGACAAAAGTGAATCGAAAAATCGAACGCCAAATAATGAACTTTTTTAGAAAAAGAGGAAAGATTCAATGGGAGGAAGAAGTGTGAAAGAGGAACTATTGACGTGTATCGGATGTGGGGTTCAAATTCAAACGGAACATGAAGGAGAATTAGGGTATACCCCACCATCTGCTTTAGAAAGAGATCCAATTTTATGTCAACGATGTTTTCGCTTGAAGCATTATAATGAAGTCCAAGATGTGTCATTAACGGATGATGACTTTTTGAAAATTTTAAATGAAATTGGTCAATCCAATGGTCTGGTTGTTAAAATCGTTGACATTTTTGATTTTAATGGAAGTTGGTTAACTGGCCTTCATCGTTTTGTCGGAAAAAATCCGATTTTATTAGTTGGAAATAAAGCAGATTTACTACCGAAATCGGTGAAACATACGAAGTTGATCAACTGGATGAAATATCAGGCGAAACAGCTTGGTTTAAAACCAGTGGATGTATTACTCGTTAGTGCCTCTAAAGGACATGGGATTAAAGAAGCCATTCATACTATTGAACAATATCGAAATGGCCAAGATGTTTATATCGTTGGGTGTACGAATGTTGGAAAATCTACATTCATTAATCGGATTATTAAAGAAATTACAGGAGAGCAGGATTTGATTACGACTTCTCATTTCCCAGGAACGACGTTGGATATGATTAAAATTCCGCTTGATGATGGAAAAGCGTTAATTGATACACCAGGAATCATTAATCATCATCAAATGGCTCATTTCGTTGATAAAAAAGATTTGAAAGTTATTACGCCGAAAAAAGAAATCAAACCGAAAATTTTTCAGTTAAATCCTAAGCAAACGTTATTTTTCGGTGGTTTGGCCCGTTTTGACTTCATTCAAGGAGAACGGCAACCGTTTGTTTGTTACTTATCGAACGAATTACATATCCACCGAACAAAGCTTGAAAATGCCGATGCATTGTATGAAAAACATAAAGGCGAGCTATTACAACCACCGCGAAAAGAATATATGGATTCGGTTCCAACATTGGAACGGTTTGAATTTACCATTAAAGAAGCAAAAACAGATATTGTCTTTTCCGGACTTGGTTGGGTTACTATAAATCAATCAGGGGCGAAAGTGGCTGCTTATGTACCAAAAGGCGTTAGTGTGATGGTAAGACGTTCCTTAATTTAGGGAGAGGTGGTTCAGTTGACATTATTGTACGGAGTCATTGGCGATCCCATTCGTCATTCCATGTCTCCGCTCATGCACAATGATCAGTTTCAACAGATGGGGTTGGATGCGTATTATCATCCTTTTCATGTGAAAAAAGAACATTTAAAAGAAGCCGTCATGGGCATGAAAGCATTAGGCGTTCAAGGCTTCAATGTAACGATTCCGCACAAAACTGCAATTATGAATATTTTGGACGATATTGATCCTTTAGCAGAAGCGATTGGGGCAGTCAATACCGTTGTTCGGGATGGAGAACGTTTTGTTGGGTACAACACGGATGGAGTTGGGTTTGTTCAAGCATTAAAAGAAGATTATCGTTCAGAATTAACGAATGAAAAAATTTTAATTATCGGAGCAGGTGGCGCTGCCCGGGCGATTTATTACACTTTAGCAAAGGAACGACCTCTCCAAATCGATTTGGCGAACCGGACGATTGAAAAAGCGGAAAAACTTATTATGGCCTGTCCGTTTCCGGTGCAATCATCCGCTTATTCGATTCATGAAGCAGAAAAGAACTTAGCGGACTACACAGTGATTGTCCAAACGACATCCATCGGGATGTATCCGCAGCAGGATGCACTTCCTATATCCTTAGAGCGGGTAACCAAACAAACGTTTTTATCTGATATTGTCTACAACCCGTTGCAAACGAAGTTTTTACAAGAAGGGGCGAAAAATGGGTTGGCCACTCAAAATGGTGTCGGGATGTTTGTTTATCAGGGAGCACTTGCCTTTCAGTTATGGACAGGAAAAATACCAAACATTAAACGTATGAAATCAATCGTGATTCAACAATTAGGAGGATGAACATGTTAACAGGTAAACAGAAGCGTTTTTTACGTTCTAAAGCCCACCATTTAAATCCCATTTTTCAAGTAGGGAAAGGTGGAGTAAATGAAAATATGATAAAACAAATCGCCGATGCGTTAGAAGCTCGGGAATTAATTAAAGTAAGCGTCCTACAAAACTGCGAAGAAGATAAGCATGATGTAGCTCATGAATTAGCTCTAGGAGCACAAGCTGAATTAGTTCAAGTTATCGGTAATACGATCGTTTTATATAAAGAGTCAAAAGAAAATAAACAAATCGAATTACCAACATGATGAAAGGAAATACAATGAGTAAGCGAATTGGCATATTTGGCGGAACATTTGACCCCCCTCATATTGGGCATTTAATCGTAGCCAATGAAGTGCTAAATCACTTAAAGTTGCACGAAGTACGGTTTATGCCTAACCATACGCCCCCTCATAAAGAAAAAGCTAATGGTGTGACGAATGACCAACGAGTACAAATGGTACAGCTTGCCATTAAACACCATCCTCAATTTTCTTTAGAATTATTGGAAATAGAACGGGGTGGCAAGTCGTATACCTATGATACAATCGTTCAACTGAAAGAAAGAGAACCGGAAAACGACTTTTATTTCATTATTGGAGGGGATTCGGTTGAACATTTAACCCAATGGCATCGCATCGAGGAATTAGTTTCATTAGTTCAATTTGTTGGTGTTAATCGACCAAACTATTCCTCTTCAAGGTGTCCTTATCCCCTTATCACCATTGAAATACCTGAAATCGGAATTTCTTCGTCAGAAATACGTAACCGACTTCGACACGGTCAAACGGTAAAATATTTTTTGCCTGACGAAGTAAACCAGTATATAAAGGAGCATCGGTTGTATGGAGCGAAATAAGGCGCTATCCATTGTGAAAGAGCAACTAACTGAAAATCGATACGAACATACTCTCGGTGTGATGGAAACAGCAATACAATTAGCTGAACGGTATGGTGCGGATGTGAAAAAAGCGGAACTAGCAGCCATTTTTCACGACTATGCAAAATTTCGCAATAAAGAGGAAATGAAACAAATAATTATTAACCAACAGATGGATGCTCGCTTACTTCAGTTTCATCATGAATTGTGGCATGCTCCCGTTGGAGCTTATTTAGTTCAACAGGAAGTAGGGATCACGGATGAAGAAGTATTGTCGGCTATCCGCTACCATACAACTGGTCGGTTAGGCATGACGTTACTTGAAAAAGTCGTTTATTTAGCAGATTATATTGAGCCGGGGCGACGTTTCCCAGGAGTGGAAGAGGCTAGGGAAATCGCTCGTCATAATTTAGATGAAGCAATGATTTTCGCTCTTCGAAATACGATTACGTTTTTAATGCGGCAAAATCAGCCGATTTTTCCCGATACGTTTGAAACGTATAATGATATCATCATGAAGAAAGGGGATACGAAATGAAAAACGACCGACAATTATTGTTAACTGCAGTGAATGCAGCGGATGATAAAAAAGCGGAAGATATCGTCGTACTGAATATGAAAGGCATTTCCTTGTTAACGGATTATTTCGTCATTTGTCACGGAAATTCAGATAAACAAGTTCAAGCCATTGCAAGAGAAATAAAAGACAAAGTGGAAGAAAAAGGATATACGGTTAAACGACTAGAAGGATTCGATGAAGCAAAATGGGTATTAGTGGACATAGGAGATGTGATTGTTCATGTCTTCCATAAAGATGAGCGAGGTTATTACAACCTTGAACGTTTATGGGGAGATGCCCCTATTGAAGATGTGAAAAGTGAGCTGAACTTATGACCTATCGACGTTTTGCCTATATATATGACGAATTGATGAAAGACGTTCCGTACGATCAATGGGTAAAGCTTGTCCAACAAGTAACACAACGGTACGACATACCCGGACGGGATTTATTAGATGTAGGGTGTGGCAGTGGGGAGTTAGCCATTCGTCTAGTCAAAGAAGGTTGGAACGTCACTGGAGTAGATTTATCGGAGGATATGCTCATCGTAGCCCAGGAAAAAGCAGCAAAATTCGGTATAACGTTACCGCTTTTTCAGCAAGATATGCGAGAACTGGACGGATTAGGAACGTATGATGTGATAACAATTTTTTGCGATTCGATAAATTATTTAGCGACCGAACAAGATGTGCAACAAACGTTCCAACATGTCTATCGCCATTTAAAACTGAACGGATGGTTTATTTTTGACGTTCATTCGATTTATAAAATTATGCAAATTTTTATGAACGAATCGTTTACATGGAACGGAGATAAAATATCGTATATTTGGAATTGTTTCCCTGGTGAAGCCCCTAACAGTGTTGAACACGAGTTAACTTTTTTTGTGCTAGATGAAGCCACTGGGTTATACGAACGGTTTGATGAAGTGCACGTACAGCGAACGTTTTCGACATTAACCTATGAAAAATGGTTGGAGCATGCGGGATTTCATATCGAAGCGATTGTTGCTGACGAATCGTTTGAACCAGTTTCTGACACGACGGAACGAGTATTTTTTATCTGTCAAAAGAAAGAAAGGTAACACCGAACAACAATGGTTCGGTGTTTTTTTAATCGTTAATGATTTTTAAGAAATATCATTCATGAAGAAGGAATAGAGAATAACATGTCGAATAGTTATAAACAACCGAACTGGTTTTGTACCAATTCGAGATCTTCCTCAAATTTTTTATGAGTGACTTGAAAAAGACGTTCAAACATTCCTTCACTGTCTTTTGCAAGAACTTTTATACCTTCCCCAGTCACACCGCCTTTCACACATACCTTTTCCTGTAATGTAGGTAAAGAATAATACCCTTTTTTTATCAATTCCCCTAGACCAACGACCATATGCTCCGCTAGTTGAACTGCAGTTTCTCGATCAATAGCCGTTTCTTTTACCGAAGCTTCCACAAATTGCTGTAGTAAAAAACTAAAGAAAGCCGGCCCACAACTAACAATGTCTGAAGACACTCTTGTGATATGTTGGTCAATTAAGAATGGGATAGAAATATGCGAGAGCAATTCGAGTAAAGTTTCCCGCCAAAAGGTAGAACAATTTTCACCAAATGTGACTAATGATACACCGGCTAAAGCCCGATTCGTAATACTCGGAACGACCCGGGCACACGAACAAGGTATTTTCGCTTCTAGTTGACTGACACTAACAGGACTAGTGATGGATACGACGCATTGGTCCCTTCGAAATTGGGATTGATACTTTTCCAATAATGGACATATATCAGGTGGTTTAACACAAATAAAAATTAAATCGCTTTGTTGAATGAGTTCTTTATTGGAAGGGCAAACGTTCACTTCAGGTATACGGTGTTGAAGCGCACGCGCTTTTTCCTCAGTTCGATTGTAAAGAAGCAGTTGCGAAGGAGAAATGGCTTTTCCATCCACGAATGATTCCACCAAAATACTGCCCATAGTCCCTGTACCAATGATTCCTAATTTCATCTGCATCCCTCCTTCAATGCGGTTCTTCTCATAACAACATATGTATCAAATTGACAAATTATGCTTTCGAGGTGATGAAAATCATGGAAAGGCACTGGAACAAGAAATATGTGAAAATCGTCTCGGTTGTCGTTGTCCTTTTTGTCTTGATAAGTATTGGATGGAAACAGTTTCATCATGTTCCCCCTGAGATGGAGACGATACTAGAAGAAAACAAACTAAAGCCGGAGTCATCCGGAGTAAACGTGTTCATGGTCGATGTGAAAGGTGCTGTCCATTCGCCTGGTGTATATGAAGCAAATGAGGGAGAGCGAGTCTTTCATGTCATTGAACGAGCGGGTGGAATGACAGAAGATGCGGATGTGTCAAAGGTCAATTTGGCGTTAAGAGTGACAGATGAAATGGTTATCAACGTTCCAACTATATGGGGCAGTATGGAGAGTCAAGAGAGCAGTAACAGAAAAATTAATTTGAATTTTGCTGATGCGTCCCAATTAACCCAACTCCCGGGAATCGGTGCAAAAAAAGCTGAAGCGATTATTGCTTATCGCGAAGAGCATGGTCCTTTTCGTTCCATTGATGAGATTAAAAATATTTCAGGCATTGGTGAACAAACCTTTGAACAAATTAAGGAATTAATTACCGCTCCTTAAGTGTGTTTGACGGAGGAAAAGACAAAGGATACACTAAAAAAAGAAAAAATAGGATAAGGAGATTGAACATGGAGAGGATTTCTTGGGATCAATATTTCATGGCTCAAAGCCATCTTTTAGCCATGAGAAGTACTTGTACGCGGTTAGCGGTCGGAGCCACCATTGTTCGCGAAAAACGAATTATTGCTGGGGGATATAATGGTTCCATTGCAGATGGAGAACATTGTATCGACGTGGGGTGTTATGTGGTTGACAACCATTGCGTTCGAACCATTCACGCTGAAATGAACGCCATTTTACAATGTGCCAAATTTGGGGTACCGACGGAAGGTGCCGAAATGTACGTTACTCATTTTCCGTGTTTACCATGCAGTAAAGCGATTATTCAAGCAGGTATTAAAGCGGTTTACTATGCGAATGATTATAAAAATAATCCGTATGCCATTGAATTATTTGAACAAGCAGGAGTTGTTGTTCAACACGTTCCTTTAAAAAAAGATATTTTTCACTCAATGATTACCCAATTGAATGGGTAAGGAGCGGGAGCAACGATGAAAGGATTATGGTTGTTTTTTGCTTTCGCTAGCTTAGCTGGATGTGTGCTGGCACTTCCATTTCATTGGGGTGCCTTTCTTTATTCAGGACTCCTTTTCCTTTACCTCCTTTATAAATGCTCACCTACCATTTGGATCTACTGCTTACTTTTTACCACTACCTTTTTTCTCTATAGTAAATGGCACGATTCGGCTCAATCTACCAAATTATCTGGGGTGGAATCGACTTTCCGCATCGAAATAGAAGACGAATACACAATTGATGGAGATCGATTGTCAGGGATAGTGAAAACTGAAAACGAAGAACGGTTATGGCTTACTTATACGTTTTCCTCAAAAGAAGAAAAAGAACAGTTTTCCCCTTTTGTTACCTGTGTGGTCGAAGGATCATTAGAAAAACCTATGCCTCCTAGAAACCCAAATACTTTTCATTTTCCTAACTATTTAAAGCAACGGCATATATATTGGACGTTACAAGTGTCTTCTTTTTATACCTGTGAAGATTCATCGGGTCACTTTTTAAAAAAATGGCGTTGGAAAGGAATGGAACATATTCAGTCAACCTTTCCCGAGAACTTGGTCCCCATTGCACTTGCTCTTATCTTTGGTGAAAGAGATCAACTTTCACCTTATCTCGAACAAGCGTATCAAGAACTAGGGCTTATTCATCTATTAGCTATTTCTGGTTTGCATGTAGGTATTTTAACTGTGAGCCTCTTTTATACATTCGTCCGAATAGGTTGGACAAAAGAAAGGACGACTTATCTCCTTATTGGCTTTCTCCCTATTTATGCTGTGCTCGCTGGAGGGTCTCCATCTGTGCTCCGAGCTGTTATTATGACTAGTACCATTTTGCTTTCCATACGATTCAATAGGCGACTATCACCACTTGATGGATGTAGTATAAGTTTTATTATCAGCCTTTTAATTGAACCACATGTTCTCTTTCACATCGGTTTTCAATTATCGTATGGAGTGACGTTCATTTTGCTCCTCTCAATTCGCTTAATCCAAAAAGTTGCTACTTCATTTTGGATGTCCATCTTGTTCCCATCCATTCTTGCTCAAACAGGTGCATCCCCCATTTTGCTCTACCATTTTTACGAAATTTCTGCTATTAGCCCATTACTAAACCTAATCTATGTTCCATACTACACGTTTATCGTTTTACCTATCTTTCTCATCAGTTTTTTACTATCATTTCTCTTTCCAACATTGATAGTCTTTCTGCTACAACAAATGGAACCGTTATTTGTAATCATGAATGAAATCGTTAATGCTTGTGTTGAGTGGGACTGGCACCAAATCGTCACAGGACGTCCTTCATCAGTCATCCTCATGTTTTTGTTTTTCATCCTCATATTTACGTTTTATTGGATGGAGAAAACCGAAAGATGGTGGTTAAGTGTCGTTCCTTTGTTCATCCTCAGTCTGTATTCTTTCATAGCTCCTAAGTGGAATCCGATAGGGGAAATTGTCTTTTTAGATGTTGGTCAAGGTGATTGCATCGTGATACGCTTACCTTTTCAGTCGGGGACGTATGTCATTGATACGGGTGGATCTTTTTCTTTTCCAAAAGAAGAGTGGCGTCAACAAAAGGATCCTTTCTCGATCGGAACCGATATCGTCCTTCCGTTTTTAAAAAGCAGAGGGATTACGTCTATAGATAAGCTCATTTTGACTCATAGCGATTATGACCATATAGGGGAAGCCCGCGTTATGATACAGGAGTTGGACGTTGAAGAAATATTAATCAGTCCAGGAGCAGCAAAAAAAGAGGCGATGGCTCACGCAGTGAATGTAGCCATCGCGAAAGGGATTTCTGTTCAAGAAGTGCAAAAGGGATTTCGCTGGTCCACCAAATATGGAGATTTTTTTGTATTATCCCCAATGGATTCGAAGTATAGTGGGAATAATGATTCGATTGTCTTGTACGCCCTAGTTGGTGGGCAAACATGGCTGTTTACCGGAGATTTAGAGCAAGAAGGGGAGGAAGCGTTGCTAAAAGAATGGAATTTCCAAGTTGATGTATTAAAAGTGGGGCATCATGGAAGCAATACATCATCAAGTGAAGCGTTTCTAAGGGATATTAAACCAAACGTTTCCATCATATTGGTTGGAAAAAATAATCGATATGGTCATCCGCATATGTCGGTTCTACATCGGTTACAAATGTATAGCAACACCGTTTGGAGAACGGATATACATGGTGCAATAACGTATCGATTTTACCTGCAAGGTCCAGGAACGTTTTCGGTTATGATTCCATAAGATAAACCAAAAGAAAAAAGGGAGTAACTAACGTACTCCCTTTCTGCTTTCATTAAGAGCCCAAAACTTTCACAACAGTGGCGATAATAAACATCGTTGCAAAAAATCCGAAAGATACGATAAATCCTACAGCGGAATCGACAGCGTCATTACGTTTAGATTGTACATTTTTTTCAAATTCGTTCACTGTTACCCCTCCTATTTCCTTTTTAGTATAGACGATTCCTTAAAAAAAATCTATACTCTCTCTCCCAATTTCCTACGATGACAAGAGTTAACATCTATATATTTATCCGCCCGAGATACACTATTTCATACAGGGAAACCGTTGTTTAATAAGTGTCCTAGGCCTTATTAAACAACGTTCATATAGATTAGGGAATGGCTCTTTACGTAGCTATTCCCTTTTATACTTGCGAAAAAACGTTCGTTTTTTTACGATGGATGTAGATCCTTTTAAAGTGGGGAGAAGAACATTGTTTACTGAAGTTTGGAATGACATGAAAAAAAAGCAGTTTGCTCCTATTTATTTAGTATACGGTACGGAAATGTTTTTTATGAATGAAACAAAAGAGCGTTTAATTCGTAATGCAATGAACGACGAAGAAGTGGAAATGAACGTCTCTACATACGATTGTTCGGAAACACCTGTCGAAGTTGCTATGGAAGATGCGGAAACGCTTCCATTTTTTGGCGAACGAAAAGTAGTGATATTAAACGATCCCTTTTTTTTAACAGGAGAAAAAGGGAAAGGAAAAGTAGAGCACCAATTAAAACCGTTTGAGACCTATATTCAACAGCCGGCCCCATACACGATTTTATTCATTGCTGCACCTTACGAAAAGCTCGATGAACGGAAAAAACTTACGAAAATATTGAAAAAACATGCCGTCGTTTTAGAAGCCAAAAAGCTAAACGAACAAGAATTGAAACGTTGGATTCGCCTGAGGGCAGAAGAACACGAATGTACGATTGAACCTGAAGCCATCGAACAGCTCCTTATTTATTCTGGAACAAATATGCTTTTATTGGCAAGCGAGATCGACAAAATGTGCTTGTACGTAAAAGGACAGCATCCGATTACGGTGGAGGTCGTGCAACGGTTAGCTTCGAAGTCGTTAGAACAAAATGTCTTTTCTTTAATTGACCAAGTCATTAAGCGGCAAGTCGATCAAGCATTAGCCGTCTATTACGACTTATTGAAACAAAATGAAGATCCGTTAAAGATACTCGCCTTATTAGCAAGTCAGTTTCGGTTAATTTACCAGTCGAAAGAGTTAGCACGAAGAGGGTATAGCCAACAACAGATCGCTAGTCATTTAAAGGTTCATCCATTTCGTGTAAAGTTAGCACTAGGACAAGCAAAAGGTTTTTCGGACGAAGAATTGATGAAGTATATGAATTTGCTTGCAGAAGCCGATTTTCGAATCAAATCGGGGTATGTGGCCAAGGAATTGGCCATTGAGCTCTTTTTCTTTCAATTGCAAAACGGCTAAAAAGTAAAACACACCTGTTTTACCAGGTGTGTTTTACTTATAAAAAGGCTATGTTATATTTTATTGTTGATTTTAAGCGAGTTGTTCTTTGAAGCGAAAGGCGGCGACTCCAGCGGGAACAAGAAGCCGCAAGACCCTTACTTGAGCGTAGCGAGGGAAGCGGCTTGCGGCTTGCTCGCGGAAAGCGTCCGCCTGCAGCGAAATGAATAAAAAAACGATCCGTAAAAATGGATCGTTTTTTTCGCATTACGCGTTTACAGAATGGAATTTTTTCATTAAGCGAGCTTTTTTACGGTTTGCAGCGTTTTTATGGATAAGACCTCTAGATGCTGCTTTATCTAAGTGCTTCACTGCAGCAGCAAGCAATTCTTTTGCGTTGCTGTCTCCGTTAGCAACAGCTGCCTCGAATTTTTTCACAGCAGTACGCATAGCAGATTTCATAGCAGAGTTGTGAGCGTTACGCTTTTGGCTAGTTTTCACACGCTTGATTGCAGATTTAATGTTTGGCATCCCGTTCACCTCCTACACTACCATCGAGATTCTATTTCACTCGATTTCACAATTCCTAAACATTTTAAGAACAAAAGTTATTCTATCAAACGAATGAATAGATTGCAATACTCTTCCACGAAAAAGAGGGTATGGTGAATGTTTTAATTGGATAAAGGTAACAATATTTCTAGTGAATGACATGATGAGGAGGGAAGTACCATGACACAGAAAGAAGATCTTCGTCAGTATACGGTACGTACGGACTTAGCGGTGGAAGCCCGGGAAATGGTGTTAGCTGAAAGAACCAAACATGAAGAGAAAACCGAACAAATTTCCGATATTCAAGGGGTCATCGTTAAAGAAAAGGAAACGGATGGAATCACCATATCGCATGTCGAAATTACCGAAGAAGGGGCTAAAAGCATCGGGAAAAAGGCGGGCCATTATTTAACAATAGAAGCCCAAGCGGTTCGTCAGCAAAATAACGAAGTCCAACAAAAAGTCGAGTCCATTTTTGCGCAAGAATTTTCCGCCTTTTTAAAGCGTAAAGGAATCAAACCAACCGATCACTGTTTAATAGTTGGTCTTGGAAACTGGAACGTTACACCTGATTCGCTTGGACCGCTTGTCTGTGAAAATGTATTGGTGACCCATCATTTATTTCGCTTGCATGCTGAAACTGTTCAAGAAGGGTACCGACCGGTGAGTGCCATTGCACCTGGAGTCATGGGCTTAACGGGAATTGAAACGAGCGACATAATTCATGGAGTTGTTGAGAAAGTAAAACCTGATTTTGTAATTGCTGTCGACGCCTTAGCATCACGTTCCCTTGAACGGGTAAATGCTACGATTCAAATTTCGGATACTGGGATTCACCCAGGGTCAGGGGTTGGAAATAAAAGAAAAGAACTTAGCGAACAAACGTTAGGAGTACCCGTTATTGCGATCGGTGTTCCAACGGTAGTTGATGCTGTTACGATTACGAGTGATACGATTGACTTTTTATTAAAACATTTCGGTCGGGAAATGAAAGAAGGAAACCGTCCGTCAAGAGCGCTTGCTCCTGCAGGGTTGACGTTTGGAAAAAAACAAAAATTAACCGAAGAAGATTTACCTGGTGATAAAGAACGAAAGACGTATCTTGGAATGATTGGCACATTGACTGAAGAGGAAAAACGTCAATTAATTCATGAAGTATTGGCCCCTATTGGTCACAATTTAATGGTAACACCGAAAGAGGTAGATATGTTTATTGAAGATATGGCAAATATTATTGCCAATGGATTAAATGCAGCCCTTCATGAAGCGGTGAATCAAGCGAATACTGGGTTTAAAACAAGGTAACGTCCAAAATGCAAAACTCATCGTTCTACTTTTCCTATTAAATTCATACGTTGTAATAGATTACGAAGGAAGGGTGGAACGATGAAACTAAATAAAATATCAGGTAACGCCTATTTGATTCAGCTGTCGACCATTGTCAAAGGAATGATGCTCGTTCTTTTTATATTAGTATCCCTTCTTACCTTTAGCGGAATCTTAACTTCATTAAAACCAGAATTTCGACCGTCGTCTCAATCGGTCAACCGGGCGACAGAACAAATGTCTAGTGCGACCTTTTTTCGTTTATTCTCTTTAGAAAACCGCATGTTTCTTCTTTCTACTAATGTACAGCAAGAATGGCCGTCGTTGACCGAAGCGATGTTTAATTTTGCCACAAACATTCGGGTTAAAGATCCGAGAAGCTTTTTAGGAAGGGAGCTTCCTGGTTTTGCAATATACGACGGGGAAATTATTGTAGCTGGTTTGGGAACAGATTATACGAATATGCCTATCGAATCAATGCCTCCCCCAGAAACATTTGATCCGAAAAATGAAGCTCCTTTGCAAAATATCGATGGTACAGACACACAGTCGTCACCTTCACCAATTGTTAGTGATGGGAAGAATCGAATTTATATTTATTTTACTCATACGCGTGAATCGTTTTTACCGTATTTAAAAGGCGTCAAAGATCCCGATTTAGCGTATCACTCCCAAATTAATGTCACAAAAATAGGGGACAGGCTCGAACAAGAATTAGAAGCCCTTGGAATCGGGACGTACGTGGAGAAAGAGGATATTGTGGCTAGGTTAAACCATAAAGGCCTTACGTATGGGTTTGCGTATCAAGAATCACGAAATATTGTTCAACAAGCAATGCAAACGAATCGAGATTTACAATATTTTATTGATATTCATCGCGATAGTCAGCGGAAGGAGAAAACGACCATTACAATTAATGGTGAAAGTTATGCTAAATTAGCTTTTGTGATTGGGGCTGAGCACCCAAATTATGAGAAAAATGCTGAGCTAGCAAAGAAATTGCACCATTTAATTGATAAAAAATATAAAGGGTTATCTCGCGGGGTTATTTTAAAGCAAGGAAAAGAAACGAATGGTAAGTTTAATCAAGATTTATCGAGCAATTCCATTTTGATTGAATTTGGTGGAGTGGATAATTCGTTCGAAGAATTAAATCGAACAGCGAAAGTGTTCGCGGAAGTGTTTGCTGAATTTTACTGGCAAGCGGAACAAGTGAATGCGTCAAATACTTCTTCAACTTCGGAGAATTAAGGAAAAGGAAGATGGATCATGGTGAAATTTACGTTGAAAATGTTCGTATGGATCTGCTTTTTCTTTATTGGTATCCTCGTTGGCATGCAGCAAGCGAATAAAGGAATGTTGGAGATGAAAGGATATGAAGACGAAACGTTTACCACTCCTGTTTATTGGCAAGAGCTGGAAGACGGTAAAGTGGAAGCGGCCTTTCTCGGAAATGAAGTTACTCAATTTGACCTTGAGGAAAAAAGGAAAAAGCTAGAAGAAACAGAAACCTATAATTTCTTTTCTTCAATTGGCAAAGCGTTTGCCGAAATGGTAACAGCCATCTTTCAATCCCTTATTCAATGGATTTCGTCACTTATATAACATTTATGAGCATCTTTTCAGGTGCTCTTTTTTGTTAGTTGTAAAATTTGTCCCGAATTTAACGGCGAATGTCCGAAAACAGGGCCAATTAGTTCAAATTAAAAGCGAAAGTAAAGGAAGCTTGTCCATGGGAAAAGAAACTTTACGTAGAAAAGGAAGGAGACAAAAAAATCCGTTCGTTAAATGCAAGTGGCCACATCTTACGAAAAACTTCTCTAACCATTCGAGAAAGTGACCGGAAGTTTGGAAAATGTGTTGGAATTAGGTTTTAGAGTGTCCGAAAGCGTAATCAGAAAGACCGCTAAAAAGACAAAAATAGTTGTTAGACAAATGATTGAATCTTCAACCATGTGTTGCTATAATCTGAAATAGTGTACATGTGTCCAATAACAGGAGTGAACAGTATGAATCGAGAAGAGAAATTAAAAAGACAATCGAGAATCCGCAATTTTTCTATTATTGCCCATATTGACCATGGAAAATCAACGCTAGCTGACAGAATTTTAGAACGGACGAACGCTTTATCCGCACGCGAAATGAAAGATCAGTTACTAGATTCCATGGATTTAGAACGGGAACGCGGAATTACGATTAAATTGAATGCGGTCCAATTAAAATATAAAGCAAAAGATGGAGAAGAATACATTTTCCATTTAATTGATACGCCTGGTCACGTCGATTTTACTTACGAAGTGTCCAGAAGTTTAGCCGCATGTGAAGGAGCTATTTTAGTCGTGGACGCGGCTCAAGGAATCGAAGCCCAAACGTTAGCGAACGTGTACTTGGCTATTGATAATGACCTTGAAATTTTACCTGTTATTAATAAAATTGATTTACCAGCGGCTGAACCAGAGCGAGTTCGTAAAGAGATTGAAGACGTGATTGGATTGGACGCATCCGAAGCGGTTTTAGCTTCCGCAAAAGCTGGTATCGGTATTGATGAAATTTTAGAGCAAATCGTAGAAAAAATACCAGCACCAACAGGAGACCCGGATGCTCCGTTAAAGGCGCTCATTTTCGACTCCTTGTATGATTCGTATCGCGGCGTCGTTGCCTACATTCGCGTAGTGGACGGTACGGTAAAAGTAGGCGACAAAATCAAAATGATGGCAACAGGAAAAGAATTTGAAGTAACGGAAGTAGGGGTCTTTACACCGAAAGCGGAATTACGCGATGAATTAACAGTTGGTGACGTTGGGTATTTAACAGCTTCTATCAAAAATGTAAGCGATACGCGCGTAGGTGATACGATTACAAGTGCGAAAAACCCAGCAAGCGAACCGCTACCTGGTTACCGGAAGTTAAACCCAATGGTGTATTGCGGTATGTATCCGGTTGACTCGGCAAAATTTAACGACCTTCGGGAAGCGTTAGAAAAACTGCAATTAAATGACTCTGCGCTCCAATTTGAGCCAGAAACGTCCCAAGCACTTGGTTTCGGCTTCCGCTGCGGATTTTTAGGGTTACTTCATATGGAAATTATTCAAGAACGTATTGAGCGTGAATTTAAAATCGACTTAATTACGACAGCACCGAGCGTTATTTATAAAGTGCATTTAACCGATGGTACGGTCATTGACGTGGACAACCCATCAAATATGCCGGACCCACAAAAAATCGACCGAGTCGAAGAGCCTTATGTAAAAGCGTCTATGATGGTACCAAACGATTATGTTGGGGCTGTAATGGAACTGTGCCAAGGAAAACGAGGCCATTTCATTGACATGCAATATTTAGATGAAACTCGTGTTAATATTACGTACGAAATTCCGCTTGCTGAAATCGTTTATGACTTCTTTGATCAACTAAAATCGAGTACGAAAGGGTATGCTTCATTCGATTATGAATTAATTGGTTATAAGCCATCCAAACTCGTGAAGATGGACATATTATTAAACGGCGATAAAGTGGATGCGTTAAGCTTTATCGTTCATCGTGACTTTGCATACGAACGTGGAAAAGTGATTGTAGAAAAATTAAAAGAATTAATTCCGCGTCAACAATTCGAAGTACCTGTACAAGCAGCCATCGGGAACAAAATCGTTGCGCGGTCAACGATTAAAGCGATGCGTAAAAACGTATTAGCGAAATGTTATGGTGGAGATGTATCCCGGAAAAGAAAGCTTCTTGAAAAGCAAAAAGAAGGTAAAAAGCGTATGAAACAAATCGGTTCCGTGGAAGTACCTCAAGAAGCATTTATGGCTGTATTGAAAATGGACGATAACAACAATCAGAAAAAATAGAACACAAAAGGGGGTTAGTGGGAATTTTCCAGCTGACTCCCTTTTCTCTACTTAACGTAAAGGTTGTGAAATTACATGCCAAAATCGATTTATCTTCATATTCCGTTTTGTGAACATATTTGCTATTATTGCGATTTTAATAAAGTGTTTTTAAAAAAACAGCCGGTGGACGAGTATTTGTCATCCATGCGAACAGAATTATCACTTTTAATGGAAACCTATCAACCGAATGAAATACAAACGATTTTTGTTGGGGGAGGAACGCCTACTTCCTTAAACGAAAAGCAGCTTGCATTTTTTTGTCAATCCATTCGTGATATATTGCCTTATTCGAATGGGGAATTTACTTTTGAAGCTAATCCAGGAGACTTATCAGAAAGTAAATTGCGAGTATTAAAAGAATACGGTGTCAACCGTATTAGCTTGGGTGTCCAATCGTTTAACGAAGAAATGCTGAAGAAAATCGGCCGTACTCATACGCCACATGACGTATTTACCTCTATTGAAAAAGCCAAAAATGTCGGGTTTGACAATATTAGTATTGATTTAATTTATAGCTTGCCGGAGCAAACATTGAATGATTTTCAACAGACTTTACAAACGGCCTTAAGCTTAGAACTTCCTCATTATTCGGCATATTCGTTAATTATTGAACCGAAGACGATTTTTTATAATTTAATACAAAAAGGAAAACTCGCTCTTCCGCCTGAAGAGACAGAAGCGCGAATGTACGAATGGTTAATGGAGGAAATGGATAAAAACGGCATTTATCAATATGAAATTAGTAACTTCGCACGTCCTGGTTTTGAAAGTCAGCATAACCTGGTGTATTGGAATAACGAAGAGTATTTCGGGGCAGGAGCCGGTGCCCATAGTTATGTACAGGGAGTGCGCCGTTCGAACTATGGACCGCTAAAAAAATATATGGCACCCCTTGAACAAAGAAAATTTCCCATCTATACGGAGCATCATGTGACAAAAAAAGAACAGATGGAAGAAGAAATGTTTTTAGGGTTAAGGAAAACCAAAGGAGTATCTATTGCACGTTTTACCGAAAGGTATGGGGTTAGTCCATTAGACTGTTTTTCTCATGTTATAGAAGAGTTAATTCAAAAAGAGTTGATCGAAGTGGTGCAAGATACGATTCGCTTAACAAAAGAAGGAAAACTGTTAGGGAACGTCGTATTTCAATCTTTTTTAGGCGAAATTTAAACCGTTGACATCAGATAGGCATTTTGATACTTTATTAATAGATTTAGCACTCGTTATATTAGAGTGCTAACAGAGGTGATGATCTATGTTGACTGATCGACAACTTCTCATTCTACAGGTCATCATTGATGATTTTATCCGTTCGGCTCAACCAGTAGGATCGAGAAGTCTTTCTAAAAAAGAAGAAATCTCATTCAGTTCTGCAACCATTCGTAATGAAATGGCGGATTTAGAGGAATTAGGGCTGATTGAAAAAACACATACATCATCGGGACGAATTCCTTCACAGAAGGGCTATCGATTCTATGTTGACCATCTTTTATCGCCTCAAAAATTGAATGCGAAAGACATTTCTACCATTCGTTCTATTTTTGCTGAACGAATTTACGAGATGGAAAAAGTTGTTCAAAAGTCGGCCAAAATTTTATCTGAGTTAACAAATTATACCGCTATTGTGCTTGGGCCGGCTGTCCGTGAAAATAAGTTGAAAAGACTTCAAATCGTTCCATTAAATAAAGAAACTGCCATTGCAATTATTGTCACGGACAAAGGACATGTAGAAAATCGAATGTTCACCCTACCGCCAAATATTGAAGTTAATGATATCGAAAAGCTCGTAAACATTTTAAATGAACGACTTGTTGGTGTGTCGTTAACCGATTTAAAGGATAAAATATATAGTGAAATTGCGCTTGTGCTTCGTAATCATATTGAGCATTACGATTTAATTCTTCACACCATAGCCGAAGCCTTGAATGTTTCAACGAATGAAAAGATGTTCTTCGGAGGAAAAACAAATATGCTCAATCAACCGGAGTTTCATGACATTCAAAAAATTCGAAAACTAATGGATATGATTGAGCATGAAGAAGGAATTTATGAATTAGTTCGCAGCAAATCAAAAGGAATTAACGTGAAAATTGGAAAAGAAAATAAAAACTCAGCTATGGAAAACTGTAGTTTGATTACCGCTACTTATTCCGTTGGTTCTGATCAAATGGGAACGATTGCAATTCTCGGTCCGACTCGAATGGAGTATTCACGTGTTATCAGTTTATTACAGTTTTTAAGCAATGATTTAACAAGTACATTAACGAAGTTGTATCATGACTAGTAATTATGGAAATAGTGTTTATAGATGAGGAGTCAGACGAAAAGAATGGCTGATTTCTTGGTAGAAGATTCATTTGTTCAACTAACCATCCGAGGGGTAGGAACCTCCACGGATGGAAGTTTCATTTTATCCCGCCTTAACGGGCGGTAAGCCCCCCACGGATGGAAGTTTCACGTTAATGTGTTACAATGGTGAATGTTGTCACGATGTTAAGGAGGTGAATCGGAATGTCAGAAAAGGTAAACCAACAGGAAACAACAATGGAAGAAACAGAGCAAGTGGAACAAAATCCACAAGCTGAAGAACAGGAAACAATTGAACCTATTTTTGACGAAAATAATGAAAACTCAAGTAAAGAAGAAGAGTTAACACTTGAGGAAGCAAAAGAGAAAATTGCGTCATTAGAGAAAGCTTTAGAAGAAGCGGAAAACCGTTATTTACGCTTACGTGCAGATTTTGACAATTTCCGTCGCCGAACAAATTTAGAAAAAGAGGCGGCTGAAAAATATCGGGCGCAATCACTTATTTCTGATTTATTACCTGCTATTGACAATTTCGAACGGGCTCTACAAATGGAACCATCTAATGAACAAACGAAGTCCTTGCTCCAAGGAATGGAGATGGTGTATCGAAGCTTGCTTGAAGCGTTGAAAAAAGAAGGGGTGGAACCAATTGAAGCCGTTGGTCAACCGTTTGATCCACACCTTCATCAAGCAGTTATGCAAGCTAACGAAGAAGGAGTCGACTCGAATGTCGTAGTAGAAGAACTTCAAAAAGGATATAAACTGAAAGATCGCGTCATTCGACCTTCAATGGTAAAAGTGAATCAATAATACATATTAAACAAAGAGGAGGTAACAAGACATGAGCAAAATTATTGGTATTGACTTAGGTACAACAAACTCATGTGTCGCTGTCCTTGAAGGCGGTGAAGCAAAAGTCATTCCAAACCCAGAAGGTAACCGTACAACTCCTTCTGTAGTTGCGTTCAAAAACGGCGAACGCTTAATCGGGGAAGTTGCAAAGCGTCAAGCGATTACAAACCCTAATACGATTATCTCCATTAAACGTCATATGGGTACTGATTATAAAGTAAAAATAGAGGATAAAGAATATACCCCACAAGAAATTTCTGCAATGATTCTTCAATATTTAAAATCTTATGCGGAAGATTATTTAGGTGAAAAAGTTACGAAAGCGGTTATTACTGTACCTGCATACTTTAACGATGCAGAACGTCAAGCAACAAAAGATGCAGGTCGAATCGCTGGTCTTGAAGTAGAGCGTATTATTAACGAGCCAACTGCAGCTGCACTTGCTTATGGTCTCGATAAAATGGAAGAAGACCAAACGATTCTTGTTTACGACTTAGGTGGCGGTACGTTTGACGTGTCCATTCTTGAACTTGGTGACGGTGTATTCGAAGTACGCTCTACAGCTGGTGACAACCGCCTCGGTGGGGACGATTTCGACCAAGTGATTATTGACTATTTAGTAGAAGAGTTCAAAAAAGAACACGGCATTGACTTATCCAAAGACAAAATGGCGTTACAACGCTTAAAAGATGCAGCTGAAAAAGCGAAGAAAGAACTTTCTGGTGTAACATCTACACAAATCTCTTTACCGTTTATTACTGCTGGAGAAGCAGGTCCACTCCACTTAGAAGTGACATTAACACGTGCGAAATTCGAAGAGTTATCTGCTCATTTAGTAGAACGTACAATGGGTCCTGTACGCCAAGCACTTCAAGATGCAGGCTTAACAGCTGCTGACATTGATAAAGTCATTCTAGTAGGTGGATCTACTCGTATTCCTGCCGTACAAGAAGCCATTAAGAAAGAAATTGGTAAAGAACCACATAAAGGGGTTAACCCAGACGAAGTAGTTGCGATGGGGGCAGCGATTCAAGGTGGCGTTATTAGCGGAGACGTAAAAGACGTGGTTCTTCTTGATGTAACACCACTTTCTTTAGGTATTGAAACAATGGGTGGTGTATTTACAAAATTAATTGAACGTAATACAACGATTCCAACGTCTAAATCTCAAATCTTCTCTACTGCTGCTGATAACCAAACAGCAGTTGATATTCACGTTCTTCAAGGGGAACGTCCAATGGCGGCAGACAACAAAACGCTTGGTCGCTTCCAGCTAACGGATATTCCACCAGCACCTCGTGGCGTACCACAAATCGAGGTTACATTTGATATCGACAAAAACGGTATTGTAAACGTAAGTGCGAAAGACTTAGGTACAGGAAAAGAGCAAAAAATTACCATCAAATCATCTTCTGGACTTTCCGAGGAAGAAATCCAGCGCATGATTAAAGAAGCAGAAGAAAACGCTGAAGCGGACAAAAAGCGTAAAGAAGAAGCTGAACTTCGTAACGAGGCCGATCAACTCGTCTTCACAACAGATAAAACGTTAAAAGATCTTGAAGGTAAAGTAGATGAGAATGAAGTGAAAAAAGCGCAAGAAGCAAAAGATGCGTTAAAAGCGGCCCTTGAGAAAAACGACATCAATGAAATTCGCGAGAAGAAAAATGCGCTTCAAGAAATCGTCCAAAACTTAACAGTGAAACTATATGAAGAAGCAGCAAAACAAGCGCAAGCCCAACAAGCGAATCAAGGCCAAGATGGTAAAAAGAACGACGACAATGTCGTAGATGCAGAATTCGAAGAAGTAAAAGAAGACAAATAATAATCCCACAATGAGAAAAAGTCAAAGTCAGGTCATCTTGGCTTTGGCTTTTTCTATGACATGGAACATGTGTAAGTATTGCAGAAAACTTGTTTAAAATGATAAAATAACCTTCATGTGAAAGGAACCGGGAGTGTGTGTTATGAGTAAAAGGGATTATTATGAGGTATTAGGAGTTAGTAAATCAGCTTCGAAGGACGAAATTAAAAAAGCTTATCGAAAGCTCTCTAAAAAATACCACCCTGATATTAATAAAGAACCTGATGCAGCGGAAAAGTTTAAAGAAATTAAAGAAGCATACGAAGTATTAAGTGATGACCAAAAACGTGCTCACTACGATCAATTTGGACATACTGATCCGAACCAAGGGGGGTTTGGCGGTTTCGGTGGTGGAAGCAGTGACTTCGGTTTTGGCGGCTTTGAAGATATTTTTAACACATTCTTTGGTGGCGGACGTCGCCGCGATCCGAACGCTCCGCGTCAAGGAGCTGATTTACAATATACAATGACGCTATCGTTTGAAGAAGCAGCGTTCGGAAAAGAAACCGAAATTCAAATTCCGAAAGAGGAAACATGTAATACGTGCCACGGTTCTGGAGCCAAACCTGGTACAACTCCAGAAACTTGTCCGCATTGCCATGGTACTGGGCAATTAAGTCAAGAGCAAAACACGCCGTTTGGAAAAATTGTCAACCGCCGCATATGTCACTTTTGTAGTGGTACGGGTAAACTAATTAAAGAGAAATGTACAACTTGTGGCGGAACAGGTAAAGTGAAGAAACGTCGTAAAATTAACATCAAAATTCCGGCTGGCATTGACGATGGGCAACAGCTTCGTGTCGCTGGCCAAGGTGAACCAGGTATCAACGGAGGACCGCCAGGTGACTTATATGTAGTGTTCCATGTGCGACCACATGAATTTTTTGAACGTGACGGCGATGACATTTACTGTGAAATGCCGATTACATTCACGCAAGCCGCTCTTGGAGATGAGATTGAAGTACCAACGTTACATGGTAAAGTGAAGCTCAAAATTCCGGCAGGTACACAAACCGGTACGAAATTCCGTTTACGAGGAAAAGGGGTACCAAACGTCCGCGGTTATGGTACAGGAGATCAACATGTCATTGTTAAGATCATCACACCAACCAAACTAACAGAAAAACAGAAACAATTGTTGCGAGAGTTTGCTGATATTAGTGGCAGTATACCTGATGAACAGCAAGAAAGCTTTTTTACGAAAGTAAAACGCGCTTTTAAGGGAGAATAATTAGGGAAATGGAGTTGGTAGAAAATGAAATGGTCAGAAATTAGTATTCATACAACCAATGAGGCCATTGAGCCTATTTCGAATATTTTGCATGAAGCTGGTGCAAGCGGTGTCGTTATCGAAGACCCATTCGATTTGTATAAAGAAAGGGAAGATCAATTCGGGGAAATCTACCAACTCAATCCCGAAGATTATCCCGATGAAGGTGTCATTATTAAAGCTTATTTACCAGTCAATAGTTTTTTAGGAGAAACAGTAGAAGAAATTAAGCAAGCGATTAATAATCTCGTTTTGTTTAATATCGACATTGGTCGTAATAAGGTAGAAATTAGCGAAGTGAATGAAGAAGAATGGGCGACGGCGTGGAAAAAATACTATAACCCTGTGAAAATTTCAAATAAATTTACGATTGTTCCGACTTGGGAAGACTACACGCCGGTTTCCAGTGATGAATTAATCATCGAATTAGACCCTGGGATGGCCTTCGGTACAGGTACCCATCCAACGACGGTCATGTGTATTCAAGCTCTTGAACGAACAGTGAAAAAAGGTGATTCAGTGGTTGACGTCGGTACTGGTTCAGGTGTATTAAGTATTGCTGCAGCGTTACTTGGAGCTTCACGAGTGATGGCGTTAGATTTAGATGATGTGGCCGTTACCGCGGCTAAATTAAATGTAAAATTAAACAAGGTACAGTCCGTCGTCTCTGTTTCGCAAAACAATTTATTAGATGGAATTGACGAACAAGTAGACGTTGTTGTAGCAAATATATTAGCCGAAGTTATTTTACGCTTTACCGATGATGTCGCAAAAACGGTAAAGCCAGGGGGCTATTTTATATCTTCAGGAATCATTCAGCAGAAAAAACAAGAAGTGAAAGAAGCCATTGAAAAGGCAGGCTTTGAAATTGAAGAAACATTAATTATGGAAGATTGGGTTGCTTTTATTGCAAAAAAACTTTAATCAATGGTAGGTTGTTGTTGGACCAACGAGACCGAACTAGAACGAATAGAAAGCCATTCGTTTTTAGTTCGGTCTTGGCTTGAATGATAAAATGGTGTAACAACAACCTGCTCGCGTGGAAGAGGTGAAGGTGTGCAGCGATATTTTCTACCGATAGCGTACAACGGACAAGCTGATATTGTGATTAATGGAGATGATTATCATCATATTGCTCGCGTTATGCGAATGAAACCAAATGACCGTATATTTGTTGTGTTCACGAATGGACATGCCGGTTTAGCCGAAATTGAAAAAATTACAAACGAAGAAGTAATCGCATCCGTTGTACAATTAGAAGAAGAGCAGAAAGAACTGCCGGTTGATGTAACGATTGCCCCTGGCTTGCCTAAAGGTGACAAGCTCGAGTGGATTATTCAAAAAGGAACCGAATTAGGTGCCGCAAAGTTTTTACCCTTTCAAGCAAAACGATCGATTGTGAAATGGGACGAGAAAAAAGGACGAAAAAAAGTGGAGCGATGGGAAAAAATCGCGAAGGAAGCTGCTGAACAGTCCCATCGTACCGCCTTGCCAACTATCTCTTCTCCAGTTTTATTTAAAGAGCTGTTGGAAATCAGTTCGTCTTATGATTATAAACTCATCGCCTATGAAGAAAGTAGTCGTCAAGGGGAAGATTCAAAGTTTGCGAAAGTGCTAAAAGATATTAAACTTGGCCAAAAATTACTTCTAGTGTTCGGACCTGAAGGTGGATTAGATAATGAAGAAGTACAACTTTTGACAGAGAGAGGCTTTTTACCCATAGGCTTAGGACCACGAATACTTCGTTGTGAAACGGCCCCGTTATATGCATTATCCGCGATATCTTATCATTTTGAATTATTGAGGTGAGGATTATGGCAACTGTTGCCTTTCATACATTAGGTTGTAAAGTAAACCATTACGAAACCGAAGCCATTTGGCAACTATTTAAAAAAGAAGGCTACGAACGCGTTGATTTTGAGAAAACAGCCGATGTTTATGTCATTAATACATGTACCGTAACGAATACGGGTGACAAAAAAAGCCGCCAAGTGATTCGTCGTGCAATTCGTCGCAATCCGGATGCGGTTATTTGCGTAACAGGTTGTTATGCGCAAACCTCCCCTGCTGAAATTATGGCAATTCCAGGGGTAGACATTGTCGTTGGTACGCAAGATCGGACGAAAATGTTAGAATACATTGAGCAATACAAAAAAGAACGTCAACCGATCAATGCGGTGCGCAACATTATGAAAAACCGTGTGTACGAAGAGTTAGACGTTCCTGCGTTTACCGACCGAACTCGAGCATCATTAAAAATTCAAGAGGGTTGCAATAACTTCTGTACGTTCTGTATTATCCCTTGGGCGCGTGGGTTAATGCGTTCTCGTGATCCGAAAGAAGTGATTCGTCAAGCACAACAATTGGTTGATGCTGGATATAAGGAAATTGTACTAACAGGTATTCATACGGGTGGATACGGTGAAGACATGAAAGATTACAACTTAGCTATGCTCCTTCGGGATATTGAGGAACAAGTAAAAGGATTAAAACGTCTACGTATCTCTTCCATTGAGGCAAGTCAGTTAACCGATGAAGTGATTGAAGTAATTGATCGTTCGAACATTATCGTTCGTCATTTACACATCCCACTTCAATCTGGATCTAATACCGTGTTAAAACGGATGCGCCGTAAATATACGATGGAATTTTTCGCGGAACGATTAACGCGGCTTCGTCAAGCTCTACCAGGATTAGCGGTTACATCCGATGTGATTGTTGGATTCCCTGGGGAAACGGAAGAAGAATTCATGGAAACTTACAATTTTATTAAAGAGCATAAGTTCTCTGAGCTTCACGTTTTCCCTTATTCAAAACGGACAGGAACACCAGCGGCTCGAATGGAAAATCAAATTGATGAAGAAGTGAAAAACGAGCGAGTTCACCGCTTAATTGCACTTTCTGATCAATTAGCAAAAGAATATGCTTCCCAGTTTGAAGGAGAAGTGTTAGAAGTCATTCCAGAAGAGCGTTATAAAGAAGATCCAGAAAGCGGTCTGTACGAAGGATATACCGATAACTACTTAAAAATTGTATTCCCAGCAACCGAAGACATGGTTGGGAAACTCGTTAAAGTAAAAATTACCAAAGCAGGATATCCTTATAATGAAGGAAAATTTGTACGTGTGGTGGATGATGTGTTAGAGACGACAAAGGAAGCGGCGATATAAAAAATTTTATCCCCTAATCGAGCTGGTCTACATAGATCGGCTCTTTTTTTGAAAAACTATTTGAAAACAACATCATGTTAGTGTTATGATGTATGATGTATGATGTATGACATCTTATCTCGAAAGGAGATTCTTTTGATGAAAGAAATTGCACGTATGATCGATCATACTTTACTTAAACCAGAAACAACAAAAGAGCAAATCGAAAAGCTTTGCAATGAAGCGAAAGAATACAACTTTGCTTCCGTATGTGTAAACCCTACATGGGTAAAATATGCGAGCGAATTATTACAAGGAACAGAAGTAAAAGTTTGTACAGTTATCGGTTTTCCTCTTGGAGCAAATACGCCAGAAACAAAAGCGTTTGAAACGAAAAATGCAATTGAAAACGGTGCCGAAGAAGTAGACATGGTTATTAACATCGGTGCGTTAAAAAGTGGTAACTATGATTTAGTTGAAGAAGATATTCGTGCGGTTGTAGAAGCTGCTAAAGGAAAAGCATTAACTAAAGTGATTATTGAAACTTCCCTATTAACAGAAGAAGAAAAAGTGAAAGCCTGTGAATTATCTGTCAAAGCAGGTGCTGATTATGTAAAAACGTCTACTGGTTTCTCTACAGGCGGTGCGACAGTTGAAGATGTAGCTCTCATGCGTAAAACAGTAGGACCTGACATCGGTGTCAAAGCATCCGGTGGCGTTCGTAGTGCCGATGATGCGGAAAAAATGATTGAAGCAGGCGCGACTCGTATCGGTGCAAGCTCTGGTGTGAAAATTGTTCAAGGTCTAACTAGTGATGCCGATTATTAATCTTCCATCGCGAACGGGTAAATGCTCGTTCGCATTTTTTATGTTCATTTTACTTGTGGATCCTTTCAATAAATTGACCGAATTGTATGCTAAAAGGTAGAACGATCAACGAACTGATTAAATTATAAAGTACGCTCGCATGTGCTAATTGGGTTCCACTTGTATCACTTAATATCTGACATAATACACTAAGTGGTTCAATGAATGGAATAGCAGCCATTCCTCCGATGACATTTAACCAAATGTGAGCATACGCTGTTAATTTCGCTTCACGGCCACCACCGATGCTTGCAAGCCAGGCAGTTACACACGTTCCGATATTTGCCCCAAGCATAATGGAAATTCCTCCTTCTAAAGTGATTGCCTCTGCGTTTAAAAATCCAATTGCAATTCCCGTCATGGCTGTACTGGATTGAATAAGGGACGTAAATACGATACCAACCAAAAACGCGATAGAGATATGATCCATTTGTTTAAATAGCCCGCTAAAAAATGGTTGTTGAAAAAGCAAAGAAGCGGTCCATTCAAACCCCGTCATTGCTGCAAATATCATTCCGAGACCAAATAATAAAGTACCTAGGGATGATACCCACGTCCTTCTAGACATTTTTAACACAATACTGCCCCCAACAAGGACATACGTAAGATTGGTAATTGGAAGTGCTAACAATTCTAAGGTAACCGTTGTACCGATATTAGTTCCGAGAATAATACCAATTGTTTGTGAAAATGAAAGGATTCCTGCGGACACCATTCCAATGGTCATTACCATTACCGCGGAACTACTTTGAAGAACAGCGGTCACTAATGTACCAATCATAAAGCCATTTACAGGACGGTTCGTAATGTTTTCCATCCATCGCTTCATTTTCTGTTCTGAAAGTGCCGCTAACCCTTGTCGTACCCACATCATTCCAAGTAAAAAGCAACCTATAAATAAGAAAAATAGTAAAACCGTTATCACCATGTCCCATCCCCCTCTCCTAAAATATATGAAGGAATAGACAAGTCATGTTAGACATAGGATTTAAATTGAACGGGATATGATAAAAGGGAATTATAGTTGACCTTAGAAAATGGTTATATTATAATTGCAAAGTACATGGATTTTACTGTATTGTTCGGAGGGAGGGAAAGAGATATGTCTAAAACAATCGTTCGCAAAAACGAATCGCTTGAAGATGCTCTTCGTCGCTTCAAACGTGCCGTTTCTAAAACTGGTACTTTGCAAGAGTACAGAAAGCGTGAATTTTATGAAAAGCCAAGCGTAAGACGTAAGAAAAAGTCTGAAGCTGCTAGAAAACGTAAGTGGTAAGAGAGGGTGTAGTTATGAGTCTTCTCGAGCGTTTGAATGAAGATATGAAACAAGCGATGAAGAATAAACAAAAAGATCGACTCTCCGTCATTCGTATGTTAAAAGCGGCTTTACAAAACGAAGCGATTAAACTCGGAAAGCAAGAGCTTACAGAAGACGAAGAGTTAACTGTCCTTTCTCGTGAAGTAAAACAGCGTAAAGACTCCCTCCAAGAATTTGAAAACGCTGGTCGTGAAGACCTCGTTGAGAAAATTCGTACTGAATTAACTTACGTCGAATCATATATGCCTAAGCAGCTTACAGAAGAAGAATTGACAGAGTTAATTCAACAAACAATTACTGAAGTCAACGCTTCTACGAAAGCTGATATGGGTAAAGTAATGGGAGCCATCATGCCGAAAGTAAAAGGCCGAGCGGATGGGTCTCTCGTGAATAAACTTGTTCAAAAACATTTATCATAAAAGTCGAGAGGCAACTTCTCTCGACTTTTTTATATTTTTGAAACTTTTTTAATCACCATTCGTACATAATTAGAGAGGAAACGAAAGGGGGGAAATGAAATGAAGAAAATCATGTATTGGAGCTTATTATGTTTCATCATCATTCCATCTTTGTTTTTTACTTTCCAAATTGGAAAAGCGAAGAACGACCTCGTTTATGTTGTCCCTGTAGAAAGAGAAGTAGAAAAAGGATTGTTCGCATTTTTAAAGCGGGCGATTGAAACAGCAGAAAAAGATGGTGCAAAAGTCATCATCTTTGATATTAATACGCCTGGTGGAGTGGTAGACGCCGCCGGAGAAATTGGACAGCTCATTGCTAATACGGATGTGAAAACTGTGGCCTTTGTCAATCCAAAAGCTTTATCCGCTGGGGCATTTATTTCCTTGCATGCGGATGAAATATATATGGTGCCAAACGGAACCATGGGATCGGCAGCGATAATAGACCAATCTGGAAACACCGCTGATAAAAAAGCGGTAAGCTACTGGCTTGCGGCAATGGAAGGGGCGGCTGAGCGAAGCGGTAGGGATCCGATTTATGCGTTAGCTATGGCGGATGAATCAATCGAACTACCGGAATTAGGTGTAGAAAAAGGAGAATTACTCACGTTAACAGCAGATCAAGCATTGAAAGTTGGATATTCAGAAGGAACGGTCCAACATTTTGATGACTTGCTTCGTGAATTAGGATTGGAAAAAGCGACCGTTCAAACTGTGGAAGAATCATTTGCTGAAAAGCTGGCGCGTTTCATTACCCACCCAATTATTGTTCCGATATTACTGACAATCGGTAGTTTAGGTTTAGTATTAGAACTTTATTCGCCAGGGTTCGGTGTCCCAGGATTTATGGGTCTTACTTCGTTATTGCTCTTTTTCTATGGGCATGTAGTTGCAGGTTTAGCTGGATATGAAGTACTAATATTGTTTATAATTGGTGTGGGGCTTATTATTGCCGAGTTTTTCCTACCAGGCGGCGTGGCCGGAACACTGGGGTTAATATCCATCCTTGTTAGTATCCTGCTTTCTGGAGGTAGCATTATACAAATGGGCATTTCATTGTTAATTGCCATTATGTTAAGTATCGTGACGATGGTGGTGATGGTGAAAGTGTTCGGTCGGAAAATTCGGTTCTTCTCTAAAATCATTTTAAAGGATTCAACGAACACAGAATTAGGATACGTGTCAAATGTAAACCGAATAGACTTGTTAGGAAAAGTTGGACTCACATTAACTCCATTACGGCCAGCAGGAACGATTGTTGTTAATGATGAACGGTTAGATGTCGTAACAGAAGGTGGATACATCGGTGCCCAACAACAGGTGAAAATTGTAAAAGTTGAAGGTTCCCGTGTGGTGGTGCGCCGGGTGGAAGAACAAGAACAGAAAAACGGATAAAGGAGGAAAAAAGATGTTAGAAAGTGGTACTATTTTTCTCATTGTTGCCATTGTTCTTGGCTTAATCTTTTTAGGATTACTACTTTCATTTGTACCAGTCATGCTGTGGATCTCCGCCTTAGCTGCTGGGGTTCGCATTAGTATTTTTACCCTCATAGGTATGAGGCTTCGTCGAGTTATTCCTAGTCGGGTGATTAACCCATTAATTAAAGCATCAAAAGCTGGATTGAACGTAACGATTAACCAATTAGAAAGCCACTATTTAGCTGGTGGTAACGTTGACCGTGTAGTTAATGCGTTAATTGCGGCACAACGAGCGAATATTGAGTTAACGTTTGAACGTTGTGCGGCTATCGATTTAGCTGGTCGTGACGTGCTAGAGGCGGTACAAATGAGCGTTAATCCAAAGGTTATTGAAACGCCATTTATTGCCGGGGTAGCGATGGATGGAATTGAAGTAAAAGCGAAGGCGCGCATTACGGTTCGAGCCAACATCGACCGGTTAGTCGGTGGTGCCGGTGAAGACACTGTCATTGCACGTGTCGGTGAAGGAATCGTCTCAACGATTGGTTCTTCAGATAACCATAAAAAAGTACTTGAAAATCCTGATCTTATTTCCCAAACGGTGTTAACAAAAGGGTTAGATGCCGGTACAGCTTTCGAGATTTTATCGATCGATATCGCGGATGTGGACATCGGTAAAAATATTGGTGCAGAATTACAAACAGAACAAGCGGAAGCTGACAAGAATATTGCCCAAGCGAAAGCGGAAGAGCGTCGGGCGATGGCTGTGGCGAAAGAACAAGAGATGAAAGCAAAAGTTCAAGAAATGAGAGCCAAAGTAGTCGAAGCAGAAGCGGAAGTTCCACTAGCTATGGCGGAAGCGCTCCGTTCTGGAAACATTGGTGTCATGGACTACATGAATATTAAAAACATTATCGCTGATACGGATATGAGAGATGCTATTGGAAAAATGACGGGTGAAAAGAAAGACAATAACCAACACGAAAAAGAGTAATAAGTCCCTTAGAAAGGGGATGAATTAAATGGAATCTTTACTATTGGCCTTTATCGCTGCGGTTATCAGTTTGTTTTTTAATAAAAAGAGTGAGGAAAAGGAAGAACGTCCACGAAAACATCAACGTACCCAACCTGTTCAACAAGCGGAGCCAAAACCTTCCATGAAAAAAGTTGAAGCACCATTGCCTTCCTGTGAAAAAGTAAGGGCACATACCAGCTCGTCCGTGCAACCGGATGTATATAAATATCGAGAAATGGTAGAGGAACCAGTTCGAAAAACGAAGCTAAAAAATCGAATAACAAACGAATCAACATTAGAAACAAAGGAGCTCCTTCCAGCTCATCAAGACGATTTTATCCGCGGGGTAATCATGTCGGAAATATTAGGGCCTCCTCGTGCCAAACGTCCTTATCGAAGATAAAAACCTGTCCATCCTGGGCAGGTTTTTTTTATTACATGGTGCTGAAATGCTCTAGTGATTCATACATATGAGATGAAAGGGGGTTCTTTCATGATCCGGAACTTTCGACAAACAATGAAACGTTGGTTTTCCCAGCAAATGGACCTTCCGAATGACATTTTAATGGACTTACCCCGCATTACGATGATTGGAAAAATTCACATTTATATTGAAAATCATAAAGGACTTTTATCCTTTTCAGATAAAGAACTCCGCTTGTTGTTAAAACAAGGACAACTGCTTATAAAAGGGCACTCCTTCGTCATTAAAACGATTTTACCGGAAGAAATATTGCTTGAAGGGAATATTGATCAAGTGATTTATTTGGATGAGTAAGGGGGCTATAGGCAATGAAAAATCTATGGGTGACCTTTTTTCAAGGGACCGTGTTAGTCAGAGCGCGCGGAGTGGGGGTAGAGCGGTTTTTGAATCGGTTAATGAATGCTCAAATCGCATTATGGAATATTAAACGTCAAGGCACCGATACCATCACTTTTTATGTGATGCTCAAAGATATACATAAACTGCGGCGTTATGTTCGAAAAGAACCGATTCGTTTGTCTTTTTTACGAGGAGTAGGGATGCCGTTTTTATGGAAACGTGTCATGAAGAACAGCGGCTTTTTCGTCGGCATCATTTTGTTTTTAGGGGCGGTGTTTCTTTTATCCAATATGGTATGGGGAATTGAAATAAAAGGGGCATCTCCAGAATTAGAACATAAAATTGAAAAACAGTTAAAAGAAATGGGAATTACAAAAGGAAAACTTCGATTTTACATCGATGATGTCCAAACAATTCAGCGCAAATTGACGAATGAATTGAAAGAAGTCACATGGATTGGTGTGCAATTAAAAGGGACAACCTACCATTTTGAAGTCGTAGAAAAAAATACGCCACCACCTGTTGAATATATAGGTCCTCAAAACTTGATTGCCAAAAAAAACGGTGTAATTGTCCAGTTGTTTATTGAAAACGGACAACCATTAGTGTCGGTTCATGAGTATGTGGCAAAAGGCCAAATTTTAGTTCAAGGTGTCATCGGTAAGGGTGAATTTTCTAAGGTTGTTCCTGCAAAGGGAGAAGTTTGGGCAGAAACATGGTACAAGACTGATGTAGAACTTCCTTTAACATCTCAATTTACCGTTATGACCGGAAACTCCCATAAGACACATCGTCTTTCTTTCGGAAGTTTTTCAATTCCTATATGGGGATTCGAATCCCCTGAATTTACGAACGTTCAAAAAGAGACGAATCAATACCCTCTCCATTTTCTCGGATGGAAATTACCAATCTCGTATTCAAAGGAAGTAGTGTGGGAAACAGAAGAAGTGGAACGTACGTATTCAAAGGAAGAAGCGCTCGAAGCCGCAATTGCCATCGGACGCGACAATTTAATAAAAACGTTGCCTGAAGGGGCCCGAATTAAAGGGGAAAAAGTTTTGCAACAACGTATAGAGAATGGTAAAGTAAAGGTATCAATATATTTCCAAGTGATAGAAAACATCGCAGAAGCTCAACCAATAATTCAAGGAGATGTGGAATGACAGAAACACGCTATACTCAAACGATTCATCTAGACAATCCAAATGAAGCGATGAGTTTATTCGGTATTTCCGATACTCATCTCAAACTGATGGAGCAATCGTTTCCGGTTTCGATTGTTACTCGTGGAGAAACGGTCGACATAATCGGAAATGAGCAAGATGTTCATATTATTTATGATGTGATTCAACAGCTTTTAACCGTGATTCGAAAAGGCATTTCCATTAGTACCCGTGATGTTATTTATGCCCTAGAGATGGGAAAAAGGGGTACATTAGAATATTTTGGCGAGCTATTCGAGGAAGAAATTGCAAAAAGCGTTAAAGGCAAAAGTATACGTGTCAAAACGCTAGGTCAACGCCAGTACATTCAAGCGATTCGTAAATATGACTTAGTTTTTGGAATTGGCCCTGCAGGTACTGGGAAAACATATTTAGCTGTTGTTATGGCAGTAGATGCGTTAAAAAAAGGGATGGTTAAAAAAATAATTCTTACTCGACCTGCTGTAGAAGCAGGGGAGAGCTTAGGATTTCTTCCAGGGGATTTAAAAGAAAAAGTAGACCCTTATTTACGTCCATTGTACGATGCATTACATGATGTGTTAGGAGTTGAGCAAACCGTTCGATTGATTGATCGCGGGACGATTGAAATTGCTCCTCTCGCTTATATGCGTGGTCGAACGCTTGAAGATGCATTTGTTATTTTAGATGAAGCACAAAATACAACAACGGCCCAAATGAAAATGTTCCTTACCCGCTTAGGGTTTGGCTCTAAAATGGTCATCACGGGAGATCAAACGCAAGTGGACTTACCACGTGGTGTTCAATCAGGCTTAATCGCGGCGGAAAAAACATTAAATGACGTTTCTGGAATTTCTTTCGTTTATTTAGAACAAGGCGATGTTGTTCGTCATCCGCTTGTCGCTAAAATTATTCAAGCATATAATGAAAAACAAGAAAAAGACTAATGAACACTAGGGAATAACCTAGTGTTCATCTTTTTTCACCGTAAGTTAATTTCTAGTCGGTTAATCATGATGAATTTTTTAAGAAAAACTGTTATCATTTTACATAGTTATGAAATATTGAAAATTCCCTCAATAATTGAGGGGGTATAGGAGAGGTCTTCTTTTATGCAACATCTTATTCAAAAAATAAGGTCGATGTTGAGCTATAAAGTATTAACCCTACTGATTTTTTTTCTTCTGGCCGTTGTACTATACGGAGTGTTGTATAATCATGTGAAGCCTGAAACGTATGATATTGAACTATTTTCTATTGCGGAACATACGATCCGTTCACCGATAACGATACAAGATGAAGCCAAAACGGAAGAAGAGCGGCTTAAAGCAGCAGAAGAAGTTGAAGATGTTTATGTGTATAAAGAAGAAATTGGAAAAAACCGATTATCCTTACTAACGTCTATATTTGATTTTATTCAAGAAACGAAATTGGAAGCCAAATCTCCACAACCTCCAGCTGAAGGGGAAGAGGTTGACGATATAAAACAAGAAGAACCTTCAATAGATACACAATTGTCCTTATTAAAATCCAAATTAACTGCGAACGTTTCTGAAGATGTTACGTTATCGCTGTCGGATCAAACGTTTAAAACATTACTATTAGCTAATGATACGGAATTCACACGTGTAAAAACGATTGTCGAGAAGCAAGTAGAGATGATAATGCAAGATCGTATTCGCAATGAGGAAGTCGAGGAAAAAAAGAAAGAAATCGAGGAAAAAATAAGTAAGTATCCGTTAGAAGAGTCGTTAAAAAGAGCGGCGATTGAATTGGGTTCATATGCAATTATTGCCAATGAAATTTTTGATGAAGAATTAACTGACAAGCGCAAAAAAGTTGCAATGGAGAATGTAGAACCGGTAAAAATATTAGAGGGACAAGTGATTGTACTCGAAGGTCACTTAATCGATCGTGAAAAATATCGACAATTGCAACTTCTTGGGCTATTAAATAACAACATGTCCAAAAAGCCTTTCTTTGGATTAGCTATTTTTGTTATGATCATCATCGGCGCTCTTTACTATCACTTTAAATCTCTTCCGTTACAAGAGGAAAAAAAACAAACCTATTTAATTTTACTCAGTATTATTTTTATTACGTCGATCATTTTAATGAAAATTGTCGGTTTGATGGAAGTGTTTGAAATCACTAATATTGGTTATATTTATCCAGCAGCGATGGCGCCGATGCTAGTGCGAATAATGCTTAATGAACGGCTAGCCATCATGATGACAATCATCTTGGCAGCGTGTGGTAGCATCGTTTTTCATGATGCGCTCAACGGTATCATTCATGTAGAAATAGCTGTGTATATATTGTTTAGCGGTCTTGCAGGAATCTTATTTTTATCGAAAACGAATCATCGCTCGAACATCTTACAGGCTGGATTTTTCGTTTCTTTCGTCAATGTTCTACTCATTTTTTCGCTCATTTTGTTAGCAAACGGTCAACTAACAAACGAAGATTATATGAATTATATTGTCTTTGCTTTTACGTCTGGAGTGATGTCCGCTATTTTAACAATTGGGTTATTGCCGTTTTTTGAAGCGGGGTTTGGAATATTATCAACGATTCGTCTCATTGAATTGTCGAATCCGAACCATCCCTTGTTAAAGAAAATATTAACCGAGGCACCTGGGACGTATCACCATAGTGTCATGGTGGCAAATTTAGCGGAGTCGGCTTGTGAGGCGATTGGGGCAAACGGCTTGTTAGCAAGAGTTGGATGCTATTATCACGACATAGGTAAAACGAAGCGCCCTCACTTTTTCATTGAAAATCAAATGAATCGCTCAAATCCCCACGATCGGTTGTCACCGGAGACAAGTAAAGAAATTATCATTGCTCATGCCGTTGACGGGGCAAAAGTGCTACGGAAACATAAAATGCCGAAAGAAATTGTTGATATAGCCGAGCAACATCATGGAACGACATTGTTGAAATATTTTTATCACAAGGCGAAGGAATTAGGAGAAGATGTCGACGAACAGGCGTATCGCTATCCAGGACCTAAACCCCAATCAAAAGAAGCGGCTGTTGTTAGTATAGCTGATAGTGTGGAAGCCGCTGTTCGTTCATTAAATCATCCAACGCCAGAACAAATTAAACAAATTGTTCAAAATATTGTACAAGATCGATTACAGGATGGACAATTTAATGAATGTGATATAACGTTAAAAGAGTTGGAAGTGGTGAAAAAGACACTTTGTGAAACGTTAAATGGTATTTTCCATTCGAGAATCGAATATCCAGACGTCCAAAAACAAACAGAAGGTGAAGAAAAATGAGATTAGAAATTGATATGATTGATGAAACAAATGAGCTATCCGAAGAAGAATTAGAACTCATTGAAAACTTATTGAATTTTGCGGCTGAAAAAGAAGAGGTTCAAGGAGGTAGTGAGGTTTCTGTAACGTTTGTAACCAACGAACGAATTCAAGAAATCAATCGTGATTATCGCGGGAAAGATCGCCCAACCGACGTCATTTCCTTTGCCTTAGAAGAACTTGGGGAAGGGGAAACGGAAATTATCGGCTTGGATATGCCAAGGGTACTAGGAGATATCATTATTTCGGTACCGAAAGCGCGTGAGCAGGCAAACGAGTATGGTCACTCGTTTAAACGAGAGTTAGGGTTTTTGGCTTTACACGGCTTTTTGCATTTGCTCGGATACGATCATATGACGGAAGAAGAAGAAAAAGTGATGTTTTCGAGACAAAAAGATCTTTTAGGGGAGTTTGGACTTGAAAGATAAAGGATGGTCTCGGTTTATCCGTTCTTTTTCGTTTGCAGTCAATGGCATCAAACTCACATGGGAAAAAGAACAAAATTTTCGTATTCATGTTTTCATCGCCTTTTTCGTTGTCATCGTTAGCTTGTTTCTACCTTTGTCAGCAATCGAATGGGCGTTAATTATTTTTTCAATCTTTGGAATGCTAGCCTTGGAGATAATGAATACTGCCATCGAGCGAACCGTTGACTTAGTTACTGGAGAATACCATCCGCTCGCTAAAATGGCGAAAGATATCGCAGCTGGTGCAGTATTTGTGTACGCGATAATGACAGTAATCATCGGTCTAATTATTATTCTGCCTAAATTGTTGAGTAAATGGGGACTATAAATTTGCAAACGGGAAGACTTAAACTCGGCCTAGGCCGAGTTTTTTTACACTCATATTTGAAAACGGTTCTAAATTCATATAAAATGTTGTCACCAAACACTTTTCAATAATTACAAAAGGAATTTACATCAAATGGGAAATTGGCAAAGGAGAGCATGGATGTGAAAATAGAACAATTAATTGAAGAAGCAAAAAAAGCTAGAGAAAAAGCATATGCACCGTACTCGAAGTTTCAAGTAGGGGCAGCATTGTTAACAGAAGATGGAAAATTGTATCATGGATGCAACATTGAGAATGCTGCCTATAGCTTATGTAACTGTGCCGAACGAACAGCATTATTTACCGCATATTCGGAAGGTGTCCGAAACTTTAAGGCGATGGCTGTTGTCGCAGATACGAATCGTCCCGTACCTCCGTGTGGAGCTTGTCGTCAAGTAATTTCTGAGCTATGTCCACCAAAAATGAAAGTCATTCTTACCAACTTAAAGGGCGACGTACAAGAGATGACGGTAGAAGAATTATTACCAGGGGCATTTTCTCCGGAGGATTTACATGAATAATTTAGGAAACGAGAATTATAAATCTGGCTTTATTTCTATTATTGGTCGCCCAAATGTTGGTAAATCAACCTTTTTAAATCGAGTCATTGGGCAGAAGATTGCTATTATGAGCGACAAACCGCAAACGACCCGTAACAAAGTACAAGGGGTTTATACAACAGATAAAGCACAATTCATTTTTATTGATACACCAGGTATTCATAAACCGAAGCATAAACTTGGCGATTTCATGATAAAAGTGGCCCAAAATACGTTAAAAGAAGTGGATTTAGTATTATTTATGGTAAATGCCCAAGAAGGCTTTGGTCGCGGCGATGAGTTTATTATCGAAAAACTTAAGGAAGTCAACACACCGGTTTTTCTAGTCATCAATAAAATTGACCAAATACACCCTGACGAATTATTACCGTTTATTGACGAGTATCGTTCGCGCTTTGATTTCGACGAAATTGTTCCTATTTCAGCATTAGAAGGAAACAATGTTGAAAGATTGCTCGAACTAATTACGAACTATTTACCAGAAGGGCCTCAATATTATCCCGCTGATCAAGTAACAGACCATCCGGAGCGGTTTATCGTTTCTGAATTAATTCGCGAAAAGGCACTTCACCTAACTCGAGAAGAAGTACCGCACTCAATTGCGGTGGTCATTGACAAAATGGAGAGAAAAGAGAATGATGTTGTTCATGTAATGGCCACCATCGTTGTTGAAAGAGATTCCCAAAAAGGTATCATTATTGGTAAACAAGGAAAGATGTTGAAAGAAATTGGAAAAAGAGCGCGTATAGATATTGAAAATTTACTCGGTTCGAAAGTGTTTTTGGAGCTTTGGGTGAAAGTACAAAAAGATTGGCGAAATAAATTGTCTCAGCTACGTGATTTCGGATTTAGAGAAGACGAATATTAATTTGGTGAGACGTTTTTTCTAACATTAGAAAAAATTACGTTGAATGAATGATTTGCATCGGGCAATGCTAACGATAACACCGCATTAATGGGAAGTGCATGCTAGTTTCAAAACGGAAAGGTGGGGTTTCTATGTTAGAATTCACCTGGAATGTATTCTCAAAAACTGGAGATATCCAAACTTACCTTCTCTTTAAAGAACTAGAGAAGGAAAAAAAGAAAGAACCGAATCCAACGGAAGATGAACTAGCAGAAGTTGATTTCCCTCTTTAATTGATTAAGGGACAGTCCCGCGCTACTTTAAAGTAGTAAAGGATCAATCCCTAATAGGCCAATCTCGAGAGGGTGGCATTACGTGTTTGAAAAAGTGGAAGGAATCGTTATTAAGTCAAGAGATTATGGTGAGTCTAATAAAATTTTAACGGTTTTTACGAGAGAGAAAGGAAAAATTGGGGTGATGGCCAGGGGGGCGAAAAAGCCGATCAATCGTTTCGCTGCCCTGGCGTTACCTATGACTTACGGATATTTTCTCATTCAAAAAAGCAGAGGACTGCATACGTTATATCAAGGTGAAACGATTTCCTCAATGCGCTCGATACGAGAAGACATCGTTTTAACAGCATACGTAGCGTACATACTAGAGCTTCTCGATCGAAGCGTCGAAGAGAAAAAGCCGAACCCCTTTTTATTTGAATTGCTGTATCAAACCATTCATTACATCAATGAGGGACATGACCCAGAGATACTGACAAACATTTTCGAAGTAAAAATGTTAGAAGTATTAGGATTGTATCCTTACGTTCATTCGTGTGTATCTTGTGGAAAAAAAGAAGGTTCTTTTGTTTTTTCTTTACGGGAAAATGGCATTTTATGTTCTACATGTGCACCGAAAGACTCATACCACCTTTCCGTATCGCCTGTTGCGGTCAAATTATTTCGCCTCTTTTATTATTTAGACTTATCGCGACTCGGCACTATATCGGTGAAAAAAGAAACGAAGCAACAACTGCGCTCCCTTATCGATGCGTATTACGAGGAATATTCAGGAATTCAACTAAAATCGAAAAAGTTTTTACAACAGCTTTCGAAACTTGAAGGACTTTCATAGTTCAGCTCATTGGTAGTTGCACTTTTTCTTAAAACCGATTATTATTGTCAGTAGCAATAACTACATAAAGATGTTGCTATGAAGGAAAGGAGTACTTAACGTCCTCTATAAAAGCGAACCTAGGATGGTGCGAGCTAGGGTATAGAGTGTTAAGGAAGGCAGTCTGGAGCAACGATACCCGTTCTTTCTCAAAAGAGCGGTAGTAAAGGTGGCTGTTCTTGTTTTGAGAACAGCAAATAGGGTGGAACCGCGGGTTAACTCTCGTCCCTATGCGTAAGCATAGAGACGGGAGTTTTTTAGTTGAATAATTCATGGAGGTGTTACAATGAACATTCAAGACATGATTTTAACTTTACAGAAGCATTGGTCCGATCAAGGATGTATTTTAATGCAAGCATACGATGTAGAAAAAGGGGCGGGTACGATGAGCCCGTACACCTTTTTGCGAGCCATCGGCCCTGAACCATGGAATGTGGCATACGTAGAGCCTTCGCGTCGTCCTGCTGACGGAAGGTACGGAGAAAATCCGAACCGACTATACCAACATCACCAATTCCAAGTTATTATGAAACCATCTCCTGATAACATTCAAGAAATTTATTTAGATTCATTACGCGCTTTAGGAATCGATCCGTTAAAACATGATATTCGTTTTGTAGAAGACAACTGGGAAAATCCATCCCTTGGTTGTGCGGGACTTGGTTGGGAAGTATGGTTAGACGGAATGGAAATCACTCAATTTACGTATTTCCAACAAGTCGGGGGACTTGAATGTAAACCAGTTTCAGTGGAAATCACATACGGAATTGAACGGTTAGCTTCCTATATCCAAAATAAAGAAAATGTATTTGATTTAGAATGGACAAACGGTTTTACCGTACGTGATATTTTTTATCAACCAGAATATGAACACTCCAAATATACGTTTGAAACGTCGAATACGGACATGCTTTTCGATTTATTTAACACATTTGAAGCGGAAGCAAAGAAACAAATGGAAGAAGGACTTGTGCATCCAGCGTATGATTACGTCTTAAAATGTTCGCACGTTTTTAATTTGCTTGATGCGAAAGGGGCTATTTCCGTAACTGAGCGAACAGGTTATATCGGTCGAATGCGGAACCTTGCTCGACAAGTAGCGAAAACGTTCTATCAAGAGCGAGAAAAGCTAGGATTTCCGATTTTGAAACAACAAAAGGAGGACAATGCAAAATGAGTAAGCGTGATTTTCTCCTAGAAATTGGTCTGGAAGAAATGCCGGCAAATGTTATAACACCGTCCATGAATCAATTAGGTGAAAAAATTAAGCAATTTTTCCAAGACCAAAAAATTACGTTTGGTGAAGTTCGCCTTTTTTCTACTCCAAGACGGTTAGCGGTTTATGTAAAAGATGTGGCTGAGTCACAAGAAGATATTCATGAAGAAGCGAAAGGTCCAGCAAAAAAAATCGCCATCGATGAAAACGGTGAATGGACGAAAGCGGCTCTAGGATTTAGTCGGGGGCAGGGTGTAGATGTTAATGATATTTATTTTAAAGAAGTGAACGGCGTCGAATATTGCTTTGTCAACAAATTTATTAAAGGAAAAAGCACCATGTCAATTTTACCCGAACTAGCACACGTTGTAAGAAGTCTATCGTTCCCTAAAAATATGAGATGGGCGAATCAAGAACTTCGATATATTCGTCCAATCAAATGGTTGTTAGCTCTTTTCGGAGAAGAGATCATTCCTTTCTCTGTCGCGAATGTTTCAACTGATCGTTTAACGTACGGACATCGATTTTTAGGTAGCCAACGATCCATTGAACGACCAGCAGAATATGAGGACGCTTTAAAAGAACAATACGTAATTGCAAATCCAAAAGAAAGAAAAGAGATGATTCTTAACCAAATTCAAGCATTAGAAGAAAAGCAGCAATGGCAAATTCCGATCGACGAAGAATTATTAGAAGAAGTGAACAACTTAGTGGAGTACCCAACAGCTTTATTTGGAACGTTCCAAGAGAAATTTTTAGCGATCCCGGAAGAAGTATTAATTACAACAATGAAAGAGCATCAACGCTATTTCCCTGTTAAAAATGCAGAAGGAAACCTTTTACCGTATTTCGTGACAGTGCGTAACGGTGATGACCGTTATTTAGAAACGGTTGCGAAAGGAAACGAAAAAGTATTACGAGCTCGTTTAGCGGATGCGGACTTCTTCTATCAAGAAGACCAAAAACTATCAATCGACCAAGCGTTAGCAAAACTAAAATCTATTGTTTATCATGAAGAAATTGGTACTTTAAGTGAAAAAGTAGAACGTGTTCGTAAGCTTTCTAATCAATTAGCCGAACTACTTCAATTTACGAAGGAAGAACAATCACTAGTTGACCGAGCGGCACAAATTAGTAAATTTGACCTTGTCACTCAAATGGTCTATGAGTTCCCTGAACTTCAAGGAATAATGGGAGAAAAATATGCCCTCCTTTTAGGTGAAGATGAACGAGTGGCTCGTGCGGTAAATGAGCATTACCAACCTCGTTCGGCTGATGATGTACCGGCAGCTTCTTCGATCGGTGCAGTAGTAGGGATTGCAGATAAGCTGGACACCATCGCCTCTTTCTTTGCTATCGACTTGATACCAAGCGGTTCTCAAGATCCATATGCATTAAGAAGACAGGCGTTAGGAATCGTTCAAACGTTGCTTCATCATCAATGGAGCATACCTCTTCCACAACTAGTAACGGAAGCCGTACAACAAGTGATAGCTGATGGTATTGGTTCTAAAGAGGCATTTGAATTAGAAGAAGAAATCATACAGTTCTTTAAATTGCGCCTAAAGTATGTATTGCAAGAAGAAAATATTCGTTATGATATTGTAGAAAGTGTTTTAAAGGGACAAATTTCGTCGCTTCCACAGCTCTTTGATCGGGCACGTGTCCTTCAAAACCATAAAGAAGATGACGACTTTAAATCTGTAATCGAAGCTTTAAGCCGTGTCGTCAATATTGCGAAAAAAGCAGAAAAAGTTACTACCATCGACCCGGGGTTATTCCAAAACGGCCATGAACATACATTATATAACGAACTCGAACATATTCGAAAAGCATTTTCAGAAACATCATCAGAGGAAGAAAAATACGAGTTACTAAAATCATTACGCCCAGCGATTGAAGCGTATTTTGAGCATACCATGGTTATGGATCAAAATGAAAAAATTAAAAACAATCGATTGTCACATATGAACGAACTTGCTCACATCATATTATCTTTTGCCAACGTGAATGAGATTATGGTAAAGTAATCTCACATTCTTACAATTTCAATCGGATAAAAAATGTATCGGGGGGGGGGTTCTCGATACATTTTTCTACTTAAAATTCTTCTAATTGTACTGGAATAGTATATAATAATTTATATAAAGTGTAACACATTTGTAGTGAGTCAGGTGGTGAGGACAATCGAACTAAATAAGCGGCAAGAACAAATCTTGCAAATCGTAAAAGAGAACGGTCCAATTACAGGTGAGCATATTGCTGAAAAGCTTAATTTGACACGGGCGACTTTACGGCCAGATTTAGCTATTTTAACGATGGCTGGTTATTTAGACGCTCGTCCACGTGTTGGCTATTTTTATACAGGAAAGTCTGGCACACAGCTATTAACGGAAAATCTAAAAAAAATCCATGTAAAAGATTACCAATCCATTCCGGTTGTCGTAAATGAAAATGTATCGGTTTATGACGCGATTGTGACGATGTTTTTAGAGGATGTTGGGACGCTATTTGTCGTAGATGACAAAAGTCATCTTGTCGGAGTATTGTCCCGGAAAGATTTGTTACGAGCCAGCATCGGGAAGCAGGAATTAACGACAATCCCTGTCAATATTATCATGACACGTATGCCAAACATTACGATGTGCCAAAAGGACGATTTATTAATTGAAGTCGCCAAAAAGTTAATTGAAAAACAAATCGATGCTCTACCTGTTGTGAAAGAAACCGAGCAAGGTTTTGAAGTGATTGGACGGATTACAAAAACCAATATAACGAAAGCCTTTGTGGCCCTTGCTTCTGATCAGTAAGAGCCAGGTAGAGGAGGGTGAGAAACTTGACGGATCCAGTGATTTATGTAGTCTCCGATTCTGTTGGGGAAACTGCGGAGCTTGTAACAAAGGCGGCTATCAGTCAATTTAACGGGGCATCCGCCGAAATAAAAAGATACCCTTATGTAGAAGATGAATCCCATATTGAAGAAGTCATCTCTTTAGCTAAGTTGAACCAAGGAATAATTGCGTTTACGCTTGTGAAGCCAGAGATACGGAGCTTTATGAAAAAACGAGCAGAAGAAGAAGGGATTTATGCTTTCGATATTATCGGCCCTTTGATGGATCAGTTTGAAAAACATTACGGAAAACAACCACTATATGAGCCCGGCCTTGTTCGTAAGCTTGATGAGGATTATTTTAAAAAAGTGGAAGCGGTTGAATTTGCGGTGAAGTATGACGATGGCCGAGATCCACGAGGACTTTTGTGGGCGGATATTGTTTTAATCGGGGTATCACGAACGTCCAAAACACCTTTGTCTCAATATTTAGCGCATAAACGTTTGAAAGTAGCCAACGTCCCATTAGTTCCTGAAGTAGATCCACCAGAAGAACTATTTCAAATACCTAAAGAAAAATGTTTTGGCTTGAAAATTAATCCAGAAAAATTAAATTTTATTCGTAAAGAGCGGTTAAAATCATTAGGACTAAACGATCAAGCAAGTTACGCCAATATTAATCGAATAAATGAAGAATTGGCTTACTTTGATAAAATTGTTGAGAAAATTGGATGTAAAGTGATCGATGTAACCAACAAAGCTGTAGAAGAAACGGCCAATATTATCATCAATGAAATTCAACATGCAAAATAGCACATTATTATTTGATGTGCTATTTTGCTTTATTGCTTAATATCATGAAGTAGTTAGAAAAAAAACATGGTCAAATTGTTACAGGTGTATTATAATAAAAAATTGTGATAAAAATTTCTTTGTAAGGTTTATAACTTGACTGAAAAGAATAAACTATTTATTGTGATATTGTCAAGGTTCTTTAATGAAAAAAATTCGACAAAATTCTTGTCGGATTTTTCGATGAAAGTTCGCTAAAAAAGGCAGGATTATTTGGAGTGATGTAGAATAAATACAATCAGAAGCGAACTGCCTACTATTTATGTAGATGCTGATTCTTGTCCGGTCAAGAAGGAAATTGTCGATTTGGCGAAACCGTTCTTGTTTGAGGTTGTGCTTGTTTCTTCCTATTCACACGTAGTCAAGGAGCAATACAATGCAAAATGGGTACATGTTGACTGTGGGAAAGAAGCTGTTGATTTATATATCGCCAATCGTATAAAAAAAGGCGATATACTTGTTTCCCATGATATAGGACTTTTATCCCTCGTTCTTCCGAAAGGGGTACACGTCATTACTCCACGTGGAATCACATACGATAATGAAAATATCTCTACAGCACTTGAGTTTCGTTATCTTCACGGAAAAGAAAGACGAAGTGGAACGTTTCGGAAAGGTCCGAAAAAATTTTCGTATGAAGATTTACAAACATTTTGCCGACAATTTCTACAATTAATACAAAAGCTTTCGATTCATCACAATACCAATCATATTGGTGGTGCATTACGTGGCGAAAATACCAGAAGAGAAAATTAATGAAATTCGCCAGTCGGTGGACATTGTTGATATCATTAGCGACTATGTCCAATTGAAAAAACAAGGAAGAAATTATTTTGGGCTATGTCCCTTTCATGGTGAAAATACTCCGTCTTTTTCCGTGTCACCCGAGAAACAAATTTTCCATTGTTTCGGTTGTGGGGCTGGAGGAAATGTTTTTACTTTTTTAATGGACTATGAAGGGATTAGCTTTCAAGAAGCAGTTATTAAATTAGCCCAAAAAAGTAACATCCCTCTTAATATTGAACATGGTGTTGAACAAAAGAGCCAGAAAACCTCTAAAGAATATGAACAAATGATTGAAGCGCATGAGCTTCTACGTAAATTTTACCATCATTTGCTCATAAATACAAAGGAAGGTCAGGAAGCATTAGAATACTTAAAGCAACGTGGTTTTACGTTAGAGAGTATTGAAAAATTTCAGATTGGGTGGTCTTTACCAAACTGGGATTTTGTCGCCAAATTGTTGAAACGAAGAGGATATTCCTTACCGTTAATGGAAAAAGCCGGACTTCTTGTTCAAAGAAACAATGGGGAATTTATTGATCGGTTTCGCAACCGAATCATGTTTCCGATTTTTGATGAAAAAGGAAGGACCATCGCTTTTTCGGGGAGAGCGCTTGATGGTAATGAGCCAAAATATTTAAATAGCCCTGAAACTATCATCTTTCATAAAAGTAAAGTTTTGTATAATTTTCATCATGCACGATCTTCTATTCGCAAATTTCAACAGGTTGTTTTATTTGAAGGCTTTGCCGATGTCATATCAGCGGATCGTGCCGGAATTACAAACGGTGTAGCCGTAATGGGAACGTCATTAACGGAACATCATGCATTAGTCCTTCGACGGATGACAGATCAAGTTATCATTTGTTACGATTCGGACGATGCAGGTACGAATGCCGCTTTTAAAGCAGCTGAATTATTACAACAACATGGTTGCCAAGTAAAAATTGCACAAATGCCGATGGACCTAGACCCTGATGACTATGTTCAAAAATATGGCGCTGAAAAGTTCCGAAATGAAGTCATTGATGGGGCAATGACGTTCATGGCATTTAAATTTCTCTTTTATCGACGTGGCAAAAATCTTCAAAATGAAGGAGATCGCCTACAGTATATCGAAGAGTTATTAAAGGAGATATCAAAGCTTCCTAGAGCGGTTGAGCGTGATCTGTACTTACGTCAACTTGCTGAAGAGTTTTCGTTGTCATTAGAGGCATTAAAATCGCAACAACGGCAAATATTTTACGCACAAAAGAAAAAGAATCCTCAAGCATGGAAGCCAAAGACGAATTATATAGCTGTGGAACAAAAGCTGCTGCCAGCGTATCAAACGGCTGAACGGCGCTTAATTGCTCATATGCTCAAAAGCGAGGAAGTGGCTTATAAAGTAAAGGACTTACTTGCTGGCCAAATGTTCAACATAGATGAGCATCAAATTATATTCACCTATTTGCTGGCGTATTATGAAGAAGGATATGAACCGAACTCTAGTCAATTTCTTAACTATTTAAGAGATGAAAGACTTCGAGCAATTGTCGCAGAAATTGCCATGATTGATGTAGAGCAAGAAGATAATGACCAAGTACTTCAAGATTATGTGTACCAAGTGATAAAACAACAAAAAATGATGAAAATAAAAGAAAAAGAAGTGAAAAAATTAGAAGCGGAACGACAAAAGAATCACCTATTAGCTGCTCAAATTGCAATGGAAATAATCGAACTTCGAAAGTCACTATAATGAACGGTGTATGTTGGAAGGAGGGGGACATATGGCTGAGAAATCAGCTCGTTCCAAAGGTGTAGATACTGAGTTATCCATCGAGCAAGTAAAAGAACAATTAGTTGATTTAGGTAAAAAGCGCGGCGTTTTAACTTATGATGAAATCGCCGATCGTCTAGGACATTTTGACTTAGACTCTGATCAATTAGATGAATTTTATGAGTATTTAACTGACCAAGGTGTCGAGGTTTTAAACGACAGCGACGATGATGATCCGAACATTCAAGATTTAGAAAAAGATGAAGATGAATTTGATTTAAACGATTTGTCTGTCCCACCAGGGGTGAAAATTAACGATCCTGTGCGCATGTATTTAAAAGAAATCGGACGCGTTCCCTTGCTATCTGCTGAAGAAGAGATCGAGCTTGCAAAGCGCATAGAACAAGGTGATGAAGAAGCAAAACGCCGACTCGCTGAAGCGAACTTACGTCTCGTCGTTAGTATTGCAAAGCGATACGTGGGACGCGGAATGCTGTTCTTAGACTTAATTCAAGAAGGTAACATGGGCCTAATCAAAGCCGTAGAGAAATTCGATTACCGTAAAGGGTATAAATTTAGTACGTATGCTACGTGGTGGATTCGCCAAGCGATTACACGTGCTATTGCTGACCAAGCACGGACCATTCGTATTCCAGTTCATATGGTGGAGACGATTAACAAATTAATACGTGTTCAACGTCAGCTGTTACAAGATTTAGGGCGTGAACCTTCCCCAGAAGAAATTGCGGAAGAGATGGATTTAACTCCAGAAAAGGTTCGCGAAATATTAAAAATTGCTCAAGAGCCGGTTTCCTTAGAAACACCGATTGGTGAAGAAGACGATTCACACCTTGGTGATTTTATCGAGGATCAAGAAGCCACTTCACCATCCGAGCATGCAGCTTACGAGATGTTAAAAGAACAACTAGAAGATGTTTTAGATACATTAACTGATCGGGAAGAAAACGTTCTACGTCTCCGTTTTGGTCTTGATGATGGGCGCACACGGACGCTTGAAGAAGTTGGAAAAGTATTTGGCGTTACGCGAGAACGTATTCGTCAAATTGAAGCGAAAGCCTTACGAAAGCTTCGTCATCCAAGCCGTAGTAAACGTTTAAAAGACTTTTTAGAATAGGTGAACGAACGAGTTTACTTTCAGAATGCCTTTATTCTGAAAGTAAACTTTTTTCATTTTTTCTCCAAAATTTTCACAGAAAAAAGAGGATTTTTTACATTCTTCTCGAATTGAACAACAGGGTGTGAAAATATGAACGAAAAGAGAAAAGAGATTATCATTAAGGAAATAGAATTTTGGAAAAAGAACAAAATGCTACCAGAAACGTATTGTGATTATTTATTAGCCCTTTATCGTGAAGGAAGCGAACCTCCTAAGCAAAAGAAGAAAACGATTCCAAATATATTTCCATTCATACTTTTTGGTATTTCCCTATTTGTCATTTATTTTACTGAATTGTCTATCATTTTGCAAACAACGTTTTTGACATTTTTTGTCGTAATTTTGGGATCATTTGTTTTTTATTATTTTAGAAAAGGAATCAACTACCAATTTCATCTTATTACGTTGGCGTTGATCATCCTATTTACCTCCCTTAACGCTACCCAATTAATGAATGATTCTCATGGTGCTGTCCTTTATATAACTTTAACTGGAAATTGTGTTTTATGGTTAATTTTTGGTAAAATGTATAAATTGTTATATTTTACTATAGCCAGTATTTTAGGTGTAGGAATCATTCTATATTCTATTTTAATATAATATCTAAATATTTATAAAGTTTTAAATGTTGAGAAAATTTATCCATCCCTATTATAATAGTTAATGAAAGCGTATTCAACACGGTAAGGGGGATGGAGATGAATTTTGATTTAACAACAGAACAGCAGATGATTAAACGAACGATTCGGGAATTTGCCGAAGAAGAAGTGGCTCCTGGAGCACTAGAGCGTGATCGATCAAAAACGTTCCCAAAGGAAATTTTTCGAAAGTTGGCAGAACTCGGTATGATGGGGTTGCCGTTCCCAGAAGAATATGGAGGAGCAGGAGCGGACACGATAAGTTTTGCCATTGTGGTTGAAGAATTAAGTCGAGCTTGTGCATCAACAGGAATTACTTATTCTGCTCATATTTCGTTAGGCGGAGCCCCTATTCATTTATTTGGCACGAAGGAGCAAAAAGAAAAGTATCTCGTACCAATTTGTACGGGGGAATCATTAGGAGCCTTTGGACTAACTGAACCAAATGCCGGTTCAGATGCGGGGGGAACGCAAACAACGGCGGTCGAAGAAGGGGATTACGTTGTTATAAACGGCAATAAATGTTTCATCACAAATGGGAGCTATGCTAAGTTTGTTTCGTTAACAGCTGTTTCTGGTCAAAAAGATGGTAAAAAAGAAATTAGTGCATATATTGTACCTACCGATGCTGAAGGATTTACGGTAATAGATAACTATGAAAAAATGGGGTTACATGCATCTAATACAACGGAGCTCGTATTGGAAAATGTAAAAGTCCCGAAAGAAAACTTGCTAGGTAAAAAGGGGGAAGGATTTAAGCAATTTTTAATGACGTTAGATGGTGGACGTATTGGCATTGGAGCTATGGCGGTTGGTATTGCTCAGGCGGCTTTCGAGCGAGCGCTCAGTTACTCTACTGAGCGAAGTCAATTCGGTCGTTCCATTTCTCAATTCCAAGTGAACCAATTTAAACTCGCTGATATGGCGTTGAAAATCGAGCTTGCTCGTAACATGGTGTACAAAGCGGCTTGGCTAAAGGACCAAGGACGACCGTTTACGAAAGAAGCAGCGATGTGCAAGTTGTATGCCTCGGAAGTGTGTGCAGAAATCACGTCTCAAGCTGTTCAGATACATGGTGGATATGGGTATATGAAAGAATATCATGTTGAACGTTTTATGCGTGATGCTAAATTATTAGAAATTGGGGAAGGGACATCCGAAGTTCAACGAATGGTGATCGCTCGTCAAATTGGATTGTAAATCGTATAAGTTCTATATGTTGAGGGAGACTACAAAAAAGTAGGCTCCTTTTTTATTCTTTTGATTTTGTCTATTTTTCGACAACTATTTGAAACATCCTTATAAGGGCTTTTCCTTCTTGTCATTTTCAAGTAAAATAAGAGTTGTTTGTAATTATATTACGTACCGGATGTTGATACATAAGGGAGGTTAAATCATGAATCGTAATCCGATTATTCCATTTATTCTTATTATGGTATTCGGAATTGGTCTTATGTTCTTCCTTTCCATTAAAGGCCTTGGTGACATGGAAGAATTGGCTAAAGAACATGAAGGAGAAGAACAAACCGAAGCACCAGCTGAATTTGATCCAGCTAATCATTATTCCCAATCTTGTATCGGTTGTCACGGACAAAACTATGAAGGTAGCGTTGGACCAGCGTTAACTGGTATTGGAGACCGTCTTTCTAAAGAAGAAATTAAAGACGTTCTTGTAAACGGACGAGGTTCAATGCCTGGTGGATTGGTTTCTCCAGACAATGCCGATCAAATGGTTGAATGGCTCATGACTCTTGAGTAATTTTTATTTTTTTCGAGTTCTTTGCAGTTTTGCAAAGGACTTTTTTTATGTTTTAATAAGGACGAAAAGATATTATAAAATGTGGTGAATAACATGAACGCAGAAAAATTATCAAAACGACTGGAACGGGTGGCTACTTATGTTCCTAATGGAGCGACCGTAGCTGATATCGGTTCTGACCATGCGTATTTACCTTGTTATTTAGTTAAACAAGGAGTGGTCAAAAAAGCGATCGCTGGGGAAGTGGTTGAAGGACCGTTTCAATCAGCCGTTAACCAAGTAAAAGAACTAGGGTTAGAAAGTCACATCTCTGTTCGAAAAGGAGATGGTTTAGAGGTTGTCGCTCCAGGTGAAGTCGATTGCATCACGATTGCAGGAATGGGAGGCACACTCATTGCAAATATTCTTGAGCGTGGGAAAAACAAGTTATCATCCGTGAAACGACTTGTATTACAGCCGAATATTGGCGCTCCTACGTTAAGAAAATGGCTATACGATCATTGTTGGGAAATTATCGCGGAAGAAATCTTAGAAGAAGAAGGCAAAATTTATGAAATTATTGTTGCTGAAAAAGGAGATCCTTCACGTCCTTACAACGAATTAGAAAAAGAATTGTTATTGGGTCCTTTTTTAATTCACCAGCAAAATGGCGCTTTTCGCAAAAAATGGGAGATGGAATTAAAAGAATTTGAACGAATATTATCCCAAATAAGCAAAGCCACACCAAACGAACGGGTCAACAAAAAGCGCATTGAGTTAGAGAAAAAGATTGCCTATGTGAAGGAGGTACTTAATGATGAAAACCCCGAACGGTCATGAAGTGATTCAATTGTTTGAGCAATTAGCTCCCAAGCAATTAGCCATGGAGGGAGACAAAATTGGACTCCAAGTCGGTACATTAAACAAACCGATACGTAAAGTGATGATTGCTTTAGATGTCTTAGAGGAAGTTGTCGACGAAGCGATTGAAGAAAAGGTAGATTTAATTATTGCTCACCACCCGCCTATATTCCGACCGTTATCTAAAATCGTCGTTGATCAGCCTGCCGGTCGAATCATAGAAAAATTAATTAAGCATGATATTACGGTTTATGCAGCCCACACCAATTTAGACGTTGCTATAGGTGGAGTAAACGATCTATTAGCCCAACAGTTGCAACTACAAAACGTTGAAGGGCTTGTTCCAACCTATGAAGAGCCTTTAAAAAAATTAGTTGTCTTTGTTCCGAAAGAAGACGCTAATAAAGTGCGACAAGCTCTTGGCGATGCAGGTGCTGGTGCTATTGGGAATTATAGCCATTGTTCGTTTTCAACAGGCGGAGAAGGTCGGTTTTTACCAGGTGAAGGTACGAAACCTCATATTGGAAAACAAGGGCAGTTAGAAACCGTTCAGGAAGAACGGATTGAAACCATCTATCCGGTTTCCCTAGAAAAAAAAGTGTTATCAGCAATGTTGAAAGCTCATCCTTACGAAGAAGTCGCGTATGATATTTATCCATTAGATATGAAAGGGGCTACGTATAGTCTAGGTCGAATCGGTGAGTTAAAAAAAGAAATGACACTTCGTGAGTTTGCGGAGTTTGTTAAGACTGTCTTTGACGTACCACAAGTACGGGTAGTTGGAAATTTAGAAGCAAATGTAAAAAAAGTAGCGGTAATTGGTGGAGATGGGAATAAATATTATTCCCATGCCGTATTTAAAGGTGCCGACGTGTATGTAACCGGAGATATGTATTACCATACCGCCCATGATGCGCTCATGGCTGGATTAAATATTGTAGATCCTGGTCACAATGTGGAAAAAGTAATGAAACAAGGTGTAGCTCAATGGTTAACAGAACAAACCTCTTCTAAAAAATGGGATTTAGATATTTTGCCATCTAAAATTAATACTGACCCTTTCCAATTTGTATAAAACCATCAGGCCTAGTTGAACTGCACCCCTTAAAG